>NZ_DCXA01000216.1:1193-13085 GCF_002328915.1 Aquabacterium sp. UBA2148 | reverse complement strand
TTGCGGGACAGCCATGCCGAGCCTGCGGGTGCCTGGCCTGGCCGCACGTTGATCCCCACGCCGATGACGACCCAGCGGCTGCCGTCGGTGTCGTCTTTGCCGTCCGGGCCGCCGGGCAGGCCCGGAGCGGGTGTGGCCTCGATGAGGATGCCGCCCAGCTTGCGGGACCCGAGCCACAGGTCATTGGGCCATTTCAGGCCGATGGGGGGCAGGGCGGTGCCCAGGCCACTGGCGTGACGCGCTTGCAGGGCGCGGTCGAGCGATTGGGCCAGGCTCAGGCCCACGGCCAGCGACAAGGCGCTGCCACCGCCGGGCACGCTGCCGAGTTGCAAGGGCAGGCCCAGCGAGAAGGTGAGGGTGTCGCCAGGTTGGGCGGCCCAGCTGCGGCCTCGGCGTCCCCGGCCGGCGGTTTGGCTGGCGGCAACCAACGCGGTCGGCCAGGTCTGGCCGCGACGGCCGCGTTCCATGAGCTCGGTGTTGGTCGAGCCCACCTCGGGCAGCACGTCCAGGCTCAAGTCGGGCCAGCGGGGGGAGCAGGCCTCCCAGATGCGCTCGGCAGCAGCGTTCAGGTCGGCCAGGACCGGATCGATCGGGGGCGTCTGCATCCGGGGCCTTGTCGGTGAGTCGAGCGAAGGCTTCAGCGGCCTCGGCCTTTGGGCGCCAGCATGGTGCCTCGGCAGCTCGCCGCACCGCACCAGCACGCGTATTCCTTCTTGAGCTTGGCGGTCATGCGCTCGTCGATGACCAGGCCGTAGTCGAAGAAGAGCTCTTCTTCGGGCTCGATGTCGCGCAGGGCCATCAGGAAGACGCGGTCGCCCACCTGCTCGGCTTCGAGGTTGGGCTCACAGCTGTGGTTGATCCACTTGGCCGAGTTGCCCTGGTGCTTGCCGTCGATGACGTGGCCGTCGTCGAGGTGGAAGTAGAAGGTGTGGTTGGGCTGGCTGGGGTCGTGCGGGTGGCGGCGCAGCGCTTCCTTCCAGGTGATGATCTCGCCCTTGTACTCCAGCACCTTGTCGCCGGCGCGCAGCGGGCGGATGGCGTAGACACCCTTGCCATGCACGCCCGATTCACGCACCTGCGTGCGTCGGCCGCTGCTGGGTGCTTCGGCGTGGGGGCGGGCCGTGCGCACAGCCGGGCCGCGCGACGATGAGGGGACCGGGGCTGACTTTGGTGAAGCTGGGGCGGAAGTCCGGGTTTTCTTGGCGGCTTGCGTCATCGGCCAGTTTGGGTACATTGAATTGGTGGGCGCGCGCGTGTGCGTGTGCGCACCCGTGTGCACGCATGTGTGTGCGCGCGAGAGGCCGATTGTAGTGACGAACCCGGCCAACCTTTTCGACAAGACACAAACATCGCTCATGAGCAAAGCCCTGGTCATTGCAGAGAAGCCCTCCGTGGCCCAAGACATCGTCCGCGCCCTGACGCCCGTCGATGGCAAGTTCGAGAAGCACGACGAATACTTCGAGTCCGAGCACTATGTGGTGAGCTCGGCGGTCGGCCACCTGGTCGAGATCAAGGCGCCCGACGAGTTCGACGTCAAGCGCGGCAAGTGGAGTTTCAACAACCTGCCCGTCATCCCGCCGCACTTCGACCTCAACCCGATCGACAAGAGCAAGGGCCGGCTCAACGCCCTGGTCAAGCTCATCAAGCGCAAGGACGTCGAAACCCTGATCAACGCGTGTGACGCGGGGCGCGAGGGTGAGCTGATCTTCCGCCTGATCGTGCAGTACGCGGCCGACAGCACGGCCACGACGCGCGCCAAGGGCCTGGGCAAGGGCGTGCAGCGCCTGTGGCTGCAGAGCATGACGCCGGCCGCCATCCGCGATGGCTTCGAACAATTGCGCTCTGATGAGCAGATGCTGCCGCTGGCCAGCGCCGCGCGTTGCCGCTCCGAAGCCGACTGGCTGGTGGGCATCAATGGCACCCGCGCCATGACGGCCTTCAACTCACGCGACGGCGGCTTCTTTTTGACCACCGTGGGCCGGGTGCAGACGCCGACGCTGTCCATCGTGGTCGAGCGCGAAGAAAAGATCCGCAAGCATGTGTTCCGCGATTACTGGGAGGTGCGCGGCACCTTCGGTGCGCAGGCCGGCTCGTACGAGGGCAAGTGGTTCGCCCCGAACTTCAAGAAGGACAAGAACGCCGCCGAAGGCTCGGCCGAGGCCGAGTTCAAGGCCGACCGCATCTGGTCGGCCGCCGAGGCACAAGCCATCGCCGACGCGGTGCAGGGCAAGCAAGGCACCGTCACCGAAGAGTCCAAGCCCAGCACGCAGGCCAGCCCGCTGCTCTACGACCTGACCACGCTGCAGCGCGAGGCCAACTCGCGCTTCGGCTTCAGCGCCAAGACCACGCTGGGCCTGGCCCAGGCCCTGTATGAAAAACACAAGGTCCTGACCTACCCCCGTACCGACTCGCGCGCGCTGCCCGAGGACTACATCCCCGTGGTCAAGCAGACGATGGAGATGATCGCCGACGACGACCTGCCCGGCCCGCTGCGCGAGCTTTCGCAGCACGCGCGCAAGGCGGTCAACGACGGCTACGTCAAGCCCACCAAGCGCGTGTTCGACAACACCAAGGTGTCGGACCACTTCGCCATCATCCCGACGCTGCAGGCACCGCGCAGCCTGACCGAGGCCGAGGCCAAGCTCTACGACATGGTGGTCAAGCGCTTCATCGCGGTCTTCTACCCCTCGGCCGAGTTCCAGGTCACCACGCGCATCACCAAGGTGCCCGCCGCCGGCAAGGAGCACTGCTTCCAGACCAACGGCAAGGTGCTGGTCAAGCCGGGCTGGCTGGCCGTGTACGGCAAGGAAGCCGCCGAAGAAGGCGACGACGCCCACCTGGTGCCCGTCGAGGCCGGTGAGTCGGTGGCCAACGAAGACATCGCGGTGTCGGCCCACAAGACCAAGCCGCCCGCCCGCTACACCGAAGCCACGCTGCTGAGCGCCATGGAAGGGGCGGGCAAGCTCATTGACGACGAAGAGCTCAAAGCCGCGATGCAGGAAAAGGGCCTGGGCACGCCAGCCACGCGCGCGGCCATCATCGAAGGCCTGCTGACCGAAAAGTACATGCTGCGCGAGGGCCGCGAGATCATCCCGACGGCCAAGGCCTTCCAGCTGGTCACGCTGTTGCGCGGCCTGGGCGTGGAAGAGCTGACCAAGCCCGAGCTGACCGGCAACTGGGAGTTCAAGCTCTCCGAGATGGAGAAGGGGCGCCTGAGCCGCGAGGCCTTCATGGACGAGATCGCCGCGATGACGCAGCGCGTGGTGCAAAAGGCCAAGGAGTACGACCGCGACACCATCCCGGGTGACTACGCGACCTTGAAGACGCCCTGCCCGAACTGCGGCGGCGTGGTCAAGGAAAACTACCGCCGCTACACCTGCGTGGGCAGCGACGGCGGCGCGGACAAGCCCGGTGAAGGCTGCGGCTTCAGCATGACCAAGATCCCGGCCGGTCGCAGCTTCGAGCTCGACGAGGTCGAGACGCTGCTGAGCACGCACAAGCTGGGCCCGCTGGAGGGCTTCCGCTCCAAAGCTGGCTGGCCCTTCACGGCCGAGCTCAAGATGGTCAAGGACGCCGAGCTCAACGCCGCCGAAGACAAGAAGAAGCTCGAGTTGGTGCAGGCCAAGAACCAAGGCGACGCCCTGGTTCACAGCGTGCGCAAGTCGCTGACCGAGTACGGTGACAAGCTCGACGCCGGCGAGAAGGACAAGATCGAAGCCGCGATCAAGGACGTCGAAGAAGCCCTCAAGGGCGAGTCGAAGGACGACATCGAGGCCAAGACCAACGCCCTGATGACCGCTTCGCAGAAGCTGGGTGAGAAGATGTACGCCGACATGCAGGCCGCTCAAGGCGCAGCTGGTGCCGAAGGCGCTGGCGCTGCCCCGGGCGCTGATGCCAAGCCCGCCGACGACAACGTGGTCGACGCCGAGTTCAAGGAAGTCAAGAAGGACTGATCGGGGCATCCCCCCGGCTGATGAGGGCACAGGCCGTGTGAGCATCGCGCTCACGCCCTGTGCCTTTGTCGGATCTGAACACCACCACCATGGCAAAACGCGATTACTACGAAGTCCTGGGGCTCTCCAAAGGGGCCTCCGAGGACGAGATCAAGAAGGCCTACCGCAAGCTGGCCATGAAGTACCACCCTGACCGCAACCAGGGTGAGAAGGCCAAGGAAGCCGAAGAGCAGTTCAAGGAGGTCAAAGAGGCCTACGAGATGCTCTCGGACGCCAAGAAGCGCGCCGCTTACGACCAGTTCGGCCACGCCGGTGTCGACCCCAACATGGGCGGCGGCCGGGGTGGCCCCGAGGGCTTTGGTGGCTTCGCCGACGCCTTCGGCGACATCTTCGGCGACATCTTCGGACAAGGCGGTGGCGGCGGTCGTCGCGGCGGTGGCCCGCAGGTCTACCGTGGCAGCGACCTGTCGTACGCCATGGAGATCACGCTGGAAGAAGCGGCCGCCGGCAAGGACACGCAAATCCGCATCCCCGCCTGGGACGAATGCGGCGTGTGCAGCGGCACCGGTGCCAAGCCCGGCACCAGCGCCAAGACCTGCCCGACCTGCAATGGGGCGGGCACGGTCCACATGCGCCAGGGCTTCTTCAGCGTGCAGCAAAGCTGCCCGCACTGCCACGGCACCGGCAAGGTCATCCCCGAACCCTGCACGGCCTGCCATGGCCAGGGCAAGGTCAAGAAGACCAAGACGCTGGAAGTCAAGATCCCGGCCGGCATCAACGAAGGCATGCGCATTCGCTCGGCTGGCAACGGCGAGCCGGGCACCAACGGTGGCCCCGCTGGCGACCTCTACATCGAGATCCGCATCAAGCCGCACGACATCTTCGAGCGCGATGGCGACGACCTGCACTGCTCGGTGCCCGTGCCCCTGACGGCCGCGGCACTGGGCGGCAGCATCGAGGTGCCGACGCTGGGCGGCAAGGCCGAGATCGACATCCCCGAAGGCACGCAGCACGGCAAGACCTTCCGACTGCGCGGCAAGGGCATCAAGGGCATTCGCTCCAGCTACCCGGGCGACCTGTACTGCCACATCAACGTGGAGACGCCGGTCAAGCTCACCGAGCACCAGCGCAAGCTGCTCAAGGAGCTCGACGAGTCCTTCAAGAAGGGTGGCGAGAAGCATTCGCCCAACTCCAAGAGCTGGACCGACCGCGTCAAGAACATCTTCAAGTGACATTTGTCACACCAGGATGTCCACCAAGCGCCCTGCGGGGCGCTTTTTTCATGCCCGCGCCACCGCGACTCAAGAAGCCAGCCCACATGCCGAAAATCCCACAGGGCGTGTTCACACGTCGCGGTCGCCCTGGCCCCCACCCTGGCGACGCACCTTTCGTCTCGATTGCGTCGACCCATGACCTACCTGAGCTCCCTGCCCCAGATTCAGGCACTGATCGTCGAAGACATGGCTGTCCAGCAAACCACGCTGCGCGGCCAGCTTGCGCTGCTGGGCATCACCCGGGTCGACGCCACGGCCAACGCCGACGATGCCTACCGACTGGTCAAGTCCAGGCGCTATGGCTTGATCATCTGCGACTTCAACCTGAACCAGCGCACGGACGGGCAGCAGTTCTTCGAGCTCATCCGTGAACAGGGTCTGCTGCCAGCCGACTGCCTGTTTTTCATGGTCACGGCCGAGAGCTCTTACATCTCCGTGGCATCGGCCACCGAGCACCACCCGGACGCCTACCTGCTCAAACCCATCACCGCATCGGACATCGAAGACCGGCTCAAAAGCCTGCTCGAAAAGCGTCACGCCCTGCTGCCGGTGAACTCGTTGCTGGCAAAAGGTGACCTGGCCGGCGCGGTGACCCAATGTGACCAGCTGCTGCAGGTGCGCAACCGCTGGTTCATGCCCGTGCTGCAGATCAAAGGACAGACCCTGCTCAAGCTCGGCCGCCACGAAGAAGCCAAACAGGTCTACCAACAGGCCCTGGAGGTCAGGCCCGAGCTGATCTGGGCTCGACTGGGCCTGGCGCGCGCACACAAAGCTGCCGGGCAGTTCGCACAAGCTCGGCAGCTGGCGCAGGACATCGTCGACTCCGACGAAGGCGCGCGCAACGTCGCCGCCTACGACGTGATTGCCGAGTCGATGGAGGCCGCGGGTGACGCCGAGGGCGCCATGTGGGCGCTGCGCGACGCGGCGCTGGTGGTGCCATCGGCCAAACGGCATCGCATCTCTGGCGAATGCGCCTACCGCAACGGCGACCTGGACATGGCAAAGGCTTCGTTGATGAAAGCCACCAAGGCCAGCCGCGGCTCGGTCGTGGACAACCCACAAGACACCCTCTTGCTGGCTCAGACCTTGGTGGACCTGGGTCAACCCGCTGAGGCCATGAACCTCATCAAGGACGGCAACAAGTCCTACCGCACACACCCCACCTTCAGCCAGGTGTCTCTGGCGATCAAGGCGCAGGCGGAGTTGGCGGCGGGAGAAGCCGACAAGGCACAAGCGACACTGGAGCTGGCGCGCGCCGGCCTGAGCAAAGGCAAGGCCGACTTCGCGACCGTGGCGCTGGCCAAGGCAGAAATCGTCTGCGGGCACGAGGAAGCCGGCATGGCTTTGCTCAAGGACGCCATCAGCGCGGACCACGAGAACCTGCGCATCAAGCAGATGATCACCCGCACGCTCAGCGACACCGGCCACGAGGACAAGCTCGACGCCGTCATCGAGTCGGCCACGGCAGGCTTGCAAGGCAAAGTCTCGGACGCGCGCAAGCTGCTGCGCGACAGCCGCATCGACGAAGCGGTCGGCCTGATCGAGGCGGCGGCGCACGAATACCCCGAAAACACCGGCGTGTTGCTGCAAGCTTGCCAGATCAACTGCATGGCGCTGCGCTTGAAGAAGGAAGCCAACGCCGAACGGATCGAAAAGATCCAGGTGTACCTGGGAGAGCTCGAACGCCTGATGCCTGGTCAAGACCGGGTGGTGATGATGCGTCGCTACTTCCGGGAAACACTGGGCACGCTGGATGCCCACAGCCTGCAACACTGAGCCATGGACCGCAGCGCCGCCCTCGCCCTCATCGCGCACGACTTGAAAAACGCGCTGGGCGACCTCGAGACGGAGTTGTCGCAACTGATCGACGACCCTGCCCCGGTGCTGGCGCAACGGGCGCACCTGCATTGCACCGACCTGCGGCGGCAATTCGTGCAGTTCCTGACGCTCTACAGCGCCGGGCAGGATGGCCTGCGTGTGCTTTGCGAGGACGAGTCCCCCATTGAGCTGCTCGAAGCCTTGCTTCGGCAATGGTCCCTGAAGCTCAAACTGGACGACCACCCCATCTCCATCCACCTCAGGCAGACGGCCTCGCCACCGCCCTTCTGGTACTTCGACCGTCGGCTGGTTCAACTGGCGCTCGACTCGGCCATCCACAACGCCACCCGGTTCGCTAACGGACACGTGTGGATCGGGGTGCACGAGCAGGATGGCCAGCTGTGCTGGACCGTCGACGACGACGGCGCTGGCCTGGGTGCCGACGACCCAGGGCAAGAAAGTGCCACCGGGCTCGGACACGCCCTGGCAGAAGCCGTGGCACAGGCCCACCGTCATGCCAATCGCCGAGGCAGCGTCACGCTGGACACAGGCCCTGCCGGAGGCGTTCGGTTCACCTTGCAGCTGCCCTGATCCACGGGTCAGCCCCCTCAGCCCACAACGAGAAGGCCATGCACGAAGTCCTCAAGGCCCGAGACAAGAACGACGATGCGGAGAACTCGCCGCTGCACGACCTGCGCAACGCACGCGCCCTGGTGATCGACGTCAACCCGACATCGCGCAGCATCCTCAAAGGCATGCTGGTTGACCTGGGCGTGCCCAGCGATCGCGTCAAGCAAGTGGGCCGCTACAACGAGGCCCGCAGCGAGCTGGAAACCACCCAGTACGACGTGGTGCTGTGCGACTACCACTTCAACGACACCCAGCAAACGGGCGCAGACCTCATCGAAGAGCTCAGGCAGGGCAACAACCTGCCCTACGCCACCGTGTTCATCATGGTGACCTCCGAGGCGAGCTACTCACGCGTGGCCGAAGCGGCCGAGTCGGCCCTTGACTGCTACCTGCTCAAACCCCACACCCACAACGACCTGGCAGCGCGACTGGGCGTCGCCAGGCACCGAAAGCAGTCTCTGGCCGACATCTTCCAGGCCATGCAGGAAGAGGACTTCAAGCTCGCGGCGGGGCTTTGCCAGGCTCGCTTTGAAGCCAAAGGTGAGTACTGGATCTACGCCGCGCGCATCGGCGGCGAACTGCTGCTTCGGTTGAACAGGCATGACGAGGCCAAAGAGCTTTTCGAGGCCATCGATGCCACCAAGGCGATGCCCTGGGCGCGGCTTGGCGTGGCCCGAGCTCAGCTCGATTCAGGTCAGGTGGCCCCCGCCAAGCGCGTTCTCGAAAGCCTCATCGTGGACAACCCGTCGTACGCCGATGCTTACGACGTGATGGGACGCGCCAACTTTCAAAGTGGTGACTTCGACGCGGCTTACGAGACCTATCGCCACGCTGTCTCGTTGACGCCCTCTTCCCTGTCACGCCTGCAGAAAATGGGCTTGCTGGCCTTTCACCTGGGCAAGACCGACGAGGCCACACAGGTGCTCGAGCGCGCCACGGCCCTGGGCGTGACCTCGCGCATGTTCGACTTCCAGACCCTGGTGATGCTGTCGCTGAGCTACTTCGAGAAGCAGGACAGCAAGTCCCTTCAGAAGTCGCTCAATCAGATCATGCAGGCCCACGAAAAGGCCCCTCGCAGCGCGCGCTTGCGCCGCATGCACGAGATGGTCAACGTCCTGAGCCTGATGCTGCAGCGCCAGGTGGCCGACGTGGTGCGCCGCGTGAAGAACATGACGAGGGAGTTCGCCCAGCCCGATTACGACTTCGAGACCGCCGGCAACATGATGAGCCTGTTGCTCAAGCTTCGCGCCAGCGAGCTGGAGTTGCCCGATGCCGAGTTGTGGATCGAAAAGCTGGCGCGCCGCTTCTGCATCAACAAGGGCATGACGGACATGCTGGCCATGATGGTGCACGCCCATGAGCCTTATGAAGCACTGGTCCGCGAAAGCTACAAGCGACTGGTGACGCTGGCGGAGACCTCGCTGTCCAAGGCCAAGGCCGGCCAGGCCAATGGCGCCATCGCAGAGCTGGTCAGCCAGGGGACCACCACGGGCAACACCCGCATGATCGAGCTGGCCGACATGCTGCGTCAGCGCTACCAAGAGCAAGGCCTGGATGCCGATGTGCTGCAAAAGCTCGAGGAGCTGCAGGCCCGCTACGTGCGCAAGCCTGCCCCCATCAAGGCGTCACGATGACTTGACGCAGTCGACGTAGTAGCGCTTGCCGCCCTTGTTGGGCAGCTCTTCGGCCACCAGGCCGTGCACGTCGGTGGCAAAGCCCGGGAAGGCGTCGTTGAAGTCGCGCGTGAACTTCAGGAAATCGACGATCTTCTTGTTGAAGCGCTCACCCGGGATCAGCAGCGGGATGCCGGGAGGGTAAGGCGTCAGCAGCGCCGTGGTGATGCGGCCTTCCAGTTGGTCGACTTCCACGCGCTCCGTCTGGCGACGGGCGATGCAGGCGTAGGCATCCGAAGGCTTCATGGCGGGCTCCAGTCCCGACAGGTACACGTCCGTGGTGAGGCGGGCGATGTCGCCCTTGGCATAGGCTTCGTGGATGTTTTGGCACAGGTCGCGAAGGCCCATGCGCTCATACATCGGGTACTTCTGGCAGAACTCGGGCACCACACGCCACAGAGGCTGGTTCTTGTCGTAGTCGTCCTTGAACTGCTGCAGCGCCGTCAGCATGGTGTTCCAGCGGCCCTTGGTGATGCCGATGGTGAACATGATGAAGAAGCTGTAGAGACCCGTCTTCTCGACCACCACGCCGTGTTCGGCCAGGTACTTGGTGACGATGGACGCCGGGATGCCGGTCTTGGCGAACTTGCCCGAGACGTCCATGCCCGGGGTGATGATGGTCGACTTGATCGGGTCGAGCATGTTGAAGCCGTCGGCCAGGTTGCCGAAGCCGTGCCACTTCTCGTTGGCCTTGAGCACCCAGTCGGTGGGCTTGCCGATGTCGTCGGCCACGAGCTTTTCCGGGCCCCAGACCTTGAACCACCAGTCCTTGTCGTACTCCTTGGAGACCTTGCGCATGGCGCGGCGGAAGTCGAGCGCTTCCTTGATCGACTCCTCGACCAGGGCGGTGCCACCCGGCGGCTCCATCATGGCCGCGGCCACGTCGCACGACGCGATGATCGCGTACTGCGGCGAGGTGGAGGTGTGCATCAGGTAGGCCTCGTTGAAGAGGTGGCGGTCCAGCGGCACGGTCTGCGAGTCCTGAACCAGCACGTGCGAGGCCTGCGAGATGCCGGCCAGCAGCTTGTGCGTGGACTGCGTGGCGTACACCACCGCCTTCTTGGGGCGCGCGCGGCCCTTGCCCATGGCGTGGTACATGCCGTAGAACTTGTGGAAGGCGGCATGCGGCAGCCAGGCCTCGTCGAAGTGCAGGTTGTCGATCCAGCCGTCGAGCATGCCCTTGATGGTCTCGGTGTTGTAGAGCACGCCGTCGTAGGTGCTCTGCGTGATCGTCAGGATGCGCGGCTTGACCTTCTTGACATCGACGCCCTGCAGCAGCGGGTGCTTGGCGATCTTCTTGCGGATGTTGGCCGGCTCGAACTCGCTTTGCGGGATCGGGCCGATGATGCCGAAGTGGTTGCGCGTGGGCGTCAGGAACACGGGGATGGCCCCGGTCATGATGATGCTGTGCAGGATCGACTTGTGGCAGTTGCGGTCCACCACCACCACGTCGCCCGGCGCCACGGTGTGGTGCCACACCATCTTGTTGGAGGTGGACGTGCCGTTGGTGACGAAGAAGCAGTGGTCGGCGTTGAAGATGCGCGCGGCGTTCTTCTCCGACTCGGCCACGGGGCCGGTGTGGTCGAGCAGCTGGCCCAGCTCTTCCACGGCATTGCACACGTCGGCGCGCAGCATGTTCTCGCCGAAGAACTGGTGGAACATCTGGCCCACCGGGCTCTTCAGGAACGCCACGCCACCTGAGTGACCCGGGCAGTGCCAGGAGTACGAGCCGTCCTGGGCGTAGTCCATCAGCGCCTTGAAGAACGGTGGCGCCAGCCCATCGAGGTAGCCCTTGGCTTCGCGGATGATGTGACGCGCCACGAACTCCGGCGTGTCCTCGAACATGTGGATGAAGCCATGCAGCTCACGCAGGATGTCGTTGGGGATGTGCTCGGACGTGCGCGTCTCGCCATACAGGTAGATGGGGATGTCGGCGTTCTTGAAACGGATTTCTTCGATGAACTTGCGCAGGTTCAGCACGGCCGGGTCGAGCTCGGGGCCCGGCGTGAACTCCTCGTCGTCGATCGACAGGATGAAGGCGCTGGCGCGGCTTTGCTGTTGTGCAAACTGCGCCAGGTCACCGTAACTCGTCACGCCCAGCACCTCGAAGCCTTCCTTCTGGATGGCGTCGGCCAGCGCACGGATGCCCAGGCCCGAGGTGTTCTCGGAGCGGAAGTCTTCGTCGATGATGACGATGGGGAAACGGAAGCGCAGCATGGCCATTCCTGAATCAAAGGTGACGGGTCGGAAAAATGGCGAAGTGTAGGGTCTCAAGCCCCGGATTTGTTTGACGAAGCCGGGTTTTTGCGTCCACTCGCTTCAAATACCGCCGACAGGCAAGCCCGCCTGGGGAAAACGTCTGGCGCCGGCATAAACTGTTGCCCACATCCGTGAATCAGATATGGGGATGTCGGACACATGAGTGACTCGACGCTGTGGTGGATCGTGGCGGGTTTTTTCGTCAGCCTGGAGTTGCTGACGGGCTCGTTTTACCTGTTGATGCTGGCGCTGGGCGCCAGCGCGGCGGCTTTGGCTGCGATGGCG
>NZ_DCXA01000216.1:0-1104 GCF_002328915.1 Aquabacterium sp. UBA2148 | reverse complement strand
GAGCCAGTCCGCCCAGTTGGTCTCGGCGGCCGTCGTGGGCAGCGGGGCCGTCTACCTGTGGCACCGGCGGCTGCTGCAGCGCGGCATGCTGGGCGTCGAGGACTACACGACCACCGGGCTGGGCAGCCTGGACGTCGGTGAACAGGTCTCCGTCTCGCAGTGGAGCCCCGACGGCACCACGCACGTTCACTACCGTGGCAGCGAGTGGAAGGCCAGGTACCACGGCGCCCACGTTCCCGCTGCAGGCCTGCACCGCATCCGCGCGATCGAAAGCAACTACCTTGTCCTTGAAAAGGCCTGACCCACCATGGAATTTGCCGTCGTCCTGCTCGTCATTGCCGTCATTTTCATCGCCAAATCGGTCAAGGTCGTGCCCCAGCAAAGCGCGTGGGTGGTCGAGCGACTGGGCAAGTTCCACACCACGCTCAAGCCGGGTTTGAACGTGCTGATGCCCTTCATCGACAAGGTGGCCTACGAGCACTCGCTCAAAGAGATCCCGCTGGACGTGCCCAGCCAGGTCTGCATCACCAAGGACAACACCCAGCTGCACGTCGACGGCATCCTGTACTTCCAGGTGACCGACCCGATGCGCGCCAGCTACGGCTCGTCCAACTACATCATCGCCATCACGCAGCTGGCGCAAACGACCCTGCGCTCGGTCATCGGCCGCATGGAGCTGGACAAGACCTTCGAAGAGCGCGACGCGATCAATGCCTCGGTGGTCACTTCGCTGGACGAAGCAGCGCTGAACTGGGGCGTGAAGGTTCTGCGATACGAAATCAAGGACCTGACACCGCCCGCAGAGATCCTGCGCTCGATGCAGCAGCAGATCACGGCCGAGCGAGACAAGCGCGCGCGCATCGCCGAATCCGAGGGCCGCAAGCTCGAGCAGATCAACCTGGCCACGGGTGAGCGCGAGTCGCACATCGCCAAGTCAGAGGGTGAAAAGCAGGCTGAGATCAACCGCGCTGAGGGCGAGGCTGCGGCCATTGCGTCGGTGGCCGATGCCACGGCCGACGCCATTCGCAAGATCGCGGCCGCCATCAGCGAGCCCGGTGGGCAACAGGCCGTGCAATTGAAGGTCGCAGAAAAGGCCGGTGAGGC
>NZ_DCXA01000213.1:18194-27237 GCF_002328915.1 Aquabacterium sp. UBA2148 | reverse complement strand
GCCGCGCCTCATCGCCCAAGCCGTTCAACAGGCCAACGGGCAGCGCCTGCTCGAAGGCCTCGAGGCTGTCGATGCCGCACAAGCCGCAACCGGTGCGCCCTGCGAGCTGCCTGCGCCGATCCTTGAAGCGCTCGAAGGCACGAGGCGACACCTGCAAGTGCACGCTGAAGCCCGTCTCACCGAGGACGGCCGAGGTGCTGGGCTCGACGCGCAGGTCACGGAGCTCATCGATGCCCTGCAGCAGCCCTTCAGACAGCGAGAAACCCACGGCGAAGTCTTCGAGCGAGGTCGGTGTGGCCATCATCACCACGTGCGAGATGCCGTTGTAGACCAAGGCCACCGGGGCTTCGTCGATGACCCAGTCCTGGTCGATCTGCTGCCGCGCCCCATCGTGGCGACGCACGTCCACGCGACTCAGGCCCTCGGGCAGGTCCGAGCCCTGGGCATCGGGCGCCCCGGCCACCGGTGCGCGGGCGTTCACGCGGCCCCCTTGGCGAGTCGGAGCCTGATCGGGATGGCCTTCGATGCCGGCGTGCGCGCGCCCACGGCATGGCTGTCCAGCGGCACCAGCACGTTGGTTTCGGGGTAGTAGGCGGCCACGCAACCCGCTGGGATGTCGTGATCGACCAGCTTGAAGCCCGGGGCCACGCGCTCGATGTCATCGGGTGCGGCGCCGATCAGGTCCACCCAGGCGCCTTCGTCAAAGCCGGCGCGCACGCGGTCTTGCGCGTTGACAAAGAGCACACGCCGCTGCCCGAAGACGCCCCGGTAGCGGTCGTCCAGGCCGTAGACGGTGGTGTTGTACTGGTCGTGGGCGCGCACCGTGGTGAGGGCGAAGACCTCTTCGGCAGCCTGATCACCGCCTGCGTCAGCGCCCACGCCCGCGTCGACCTCATCGCGGCGCGAGCGCTTGCGGGCGCGGTGCACCAGCGTGTCCGTCGGGATGCCGTGCACCGCGAACTGCGCCTTGCCCGAGGCCGTGGCCCACACGCGTTCGCTGGCGGTGTTGCGCAGCCTGAACCCGCCCGGGCGGTGGACCTTTTCATTGAAACCCGCGAACTCGTCGAACACCTGCGCGATGTGGTCGCGGATGCGGCCGTAGTCCTCCACCAGCCACATCCAGGGCACGCGGCTGTTCGGCAAGGTGGCGGCGGCCAGGCGCGCCACGACCACCGGCTCGGACAGCAGGTGCGGTGAGGCCGGTGCGTTGATGCCAGCCGAGAGGTGCACCATGCTCATCGAGTCTTCGACGCTGATGTGCTGCGCGCCGCTGGCCTGCAGGTCGACCTCGGTGCGGCCCAAGCAAGGCAGCACCAGGGCCTCGCGGCCATGCACCGTGTGGCTGCGGTTGAACTTGGTGGCCACGTGCACGGTGAGCGCGCAGCGCTGCAGCGCGGCCCAGGTGGTGGGTGTGTCGGGCGTGGCGGCCGCGAAGTTGCCGCCCATGCCGAAGAACACGCTGGCGCGCCCATCGCGCATGGCCTCGATGGCACCGATGGTGTCGAAGCCTTCGTGGCGCGGCGGCTCGAAGCCATACACATCACGCAGCCGGTCGAGGAATGCGGGCGCAGGCTTTTCGTAGATGCCCATGGTGCGGTCGCCCTGCACGTTGCTGTGACCGCGCACCGGGCACAGGCCCGCGCCCGGCTTGCCCACCATGCCGCGCACCAGCAGCAGGTTGGCAATCGACTGCACCGCCGCCACGCCATGCTGGTGCTGGGTGATGCCCATGCCCCAGCAGGCGATCACCTTGTCGGCCTGGGCGATGACCTGCGCGGCCTGCAGCAGCCGCTCGCGTGTGAGGCCCGATTCGGCCTCGATGCGGGCCCAGTCTTCGGCCTCCAGGTCGGCCTTGAGCGCGTCGAAGCCGGTGGTGTGCTCGGCCACGAAGGCGTGGTCCACCGCTTCAAGCGTCAGCAGGTGCTTCATGATGCCCTTGAGCACCGCGATGTCGCCACCCACCTTGAGCTGGTAGAAGTCGGATGCGATGGGCGTGGCGCCACCGCTGAGCATCTCCAGCGGGCTTTGCGGGTCGGCGAAGCGCTCCAGGCCGCGCTCGCGCATGGGGTTGAAGCTGAGGATGCGCGCGCCACGGCGCGAGGCCGCGCGCAGCTCGCCCAGCATGCGCGGGTGGTTGGTGCCCGGGTTCTGCCCAAAGATGAGCAGGCAGTCGGCCAACTCGAAGTCATCGAGCGTGACGGTGCCCTTGCCCACGCCCACGCTGGCCTTCATGCCGACGCCGCTGGGCTCGTGGCACATGTTCGAGCAGTCGGGGAAGTTGTTGGTGCCGAACTCGCGCACGAACAGCTGGTACAGAAAAGCCGCCTCGTTGCTGGTGCGCCCCGAGGTGTAGAAGATGGCCTCGTCGGGCGAAGGCAGGGCTTGCAGGTGGCGCGCCACGGTGGCGAAGGCCTCGTCCCAGCTGAGGCGGCGGTAGCGGTCGGTGGTGGCGTCGTAAGCCAGGGGCTCGGTCAGGCGGCCCAGGGCTTCGAGGTCGTGGTCCGTCCAGCTGCGCAGCTCGCTGACGGTGTGCTGGCCGATGCGCTCGGGCGTGGCGCGGTCGGCCGTGGCTTCGGCGGCCACGGCCTTGACGCCGTTTTCGCAGAACTCGAAGCTGCTGGTGTGCTGGCGGTCGGGCCAGGCGCAACCCGGGCAGTCGAAGCCATCGGGCTGGTTGGCCGACAACAGGGTGCGCGCGCCCTTGAGCGCGATGCGGTGCTGCAGCAGCTGGTGGGCCACGCTGCGCAGCGCGCCCCAGCCCCCGGCAGGGCCCTTGTAGACCTGGATTTTGGCTTCGCTCATGGTGTGACAGGTGGCATGGGTCGCATCAAGCAGGGGGCGTGCCACCCTCTCACATCATCGGCCCGAATTCAAGGCCTGCGCGTGGTGCGCCACGTGCTCACCGATGAAGCTGGCGATGAAGTAGTAGCTGTGGTCGTAACCGGCGTGCCGGCGCAGCGTCAGCGGATGGCCGGTGCGCTCGCAAGCCTGGGCCAGCAGCTCGGGCCGCAACTGCCCCGCCAGGAACTCATCGGCCTCGCCCTGGTCCACCAGCAAAGGCAGGCGCTCGGCCCCCGCGGGCAAAGCCTTGATCAAGGCCACAGCGTCCCACTCGGCCCAGGCCGCCGGATCAGGCCCCAGGTAAGCCCCCAGCGCCTTCTGCCCCCACGGCACCTGCGAAGGCGCGACGATGGGCGAGAACGCCGACACGCTGCGGTAGCGCCCCGGGTGGCGCAGGGCCGTGATCAGCGCGCCATGACCCCCCATCGAGTGGCCGAAGATGCCGCGCTGGCCGTTGGCCGGGAAGTGCTGCTCAACGAGCGCAGGCAGCTCCAGCGCCACGTGATCCTGCATGCGATAGTGCTGCGCCCAGGGCACCTGCGTGGCGTTGACGTAGAAGCCCGCGCCCTGGCCCAGGTCGTAGCCGGGGTCGTTGGCCACGGCTTCGCCACGCGGGCTGGTGTCGGGCGCCACCACGATCAGGCCGTGCTGCGCCGCGTGCTGCTGAAAGCCCGACTTGGTGATGAAGTTCTGCTCGGTGCAGGTCAGGCCCGAGAGCCAGTACAGCACCGGGCAGGCCTGGCCGCGCAGCGCCGCAGGCGGCAGGTAGACGGCGAACTTCGTGTCGCAGCCCAGCGTGGGCGAGGCGAACTGCCAGACCTCCTGGCTGCCACCGAAGCTGGCGTGTTGCTCGACGCGTTGCATGGCGCTGCTCCAGTCAGGCGGTGGCTTCGGTCACGTCGGTGCCCGCTTCGGCGAAGTTCACCACGCTGCGGATCGACTTGCCCTCGTGCATCAGGTCGAAGGCCTGGTTGATGGCTTGGAGGCCCATGGTGTGGGTCACGAAGGGCTTGAGGTTGATGTCGCCCTTCATGGCATCTTCGACCATGCCAGGCAGCTCGCTGCGGCCCTTGACGCCACCGAAGGCCGTGCCCAGCCACTTGCGGCCCGTCACCAGCTGGAACGGACGGGTGGAGATTTCCTGGCCCGCCCCGGCCACGCCGATGATCACGCTCTGGCCCCAGCCTCGGTGCGCGCACTCCAGTGCCGCGCGCATCACGTTGACGTTGCCGATGCACTCGAAGGAATGGTCGACACCCCAGCCCGTCATCTCGACGATGACCTGCTGGATGGGCTTGTCGAAGTCTTTCGGGTTGACGCAGTCGGTCGCGCCGAAGGTGCGCGCCAACTCGAACTTGTCGGGGTTGGTGTCGATGGCGATGATGCGGCCGGCGCCGGCTTTCTGCGCGCCATGCACCACGGCCAGGCCGATGCCACCCAGGCCGAACACCGCCACGGTGTCACCCTTTTGCACCTTGGCGGTGTTCTTGACCGCGCCCAGGCCCGTGGTCACGCCGCAGCCCAGCAGACACACCTGTTCGGGGTTGGCATCGGGGCTGACCTTGGCCAGCGAGACCTCGGCCACCACGGTGTACTCGCTGAAGGTGGAGCAGCCCATGTAGTGGTAGATGGGCTTGCCCTCGTATGAGAAGCGCGTGGTGCCATCGGGCATCACACCCTTGCCCTGGGTGGCGCGCACCGACACGCACAGGTTGGTCTTGCCGCTCTTGCAGAACAGGCACTCGCCGCACTCGGCGGTGTACAGGGGGATGACGTGGTCGCCCGGCTTGACGCTGGTCACGCCCTCGCCCACTGAGACCACGATGCCGGCGCCTTCGTGGCCCAGCACCACCGGGAACAGGCCTTCCGGGTCGTCACCGCTCAAGGTGAAGGCGTCGGTGTGGCACACGCCGGTGTGCGTGATCTTGACCAGCACCTCGCCTTTTTGCGGCGGGGCCACGTCGATCTCGACGATCTGCAAAGGCTGGCCAGCGGCGAAGGCAACGGCGGCACGGGACTTGATCATGGGGGGCTCCTTGGGTGGGGGCAGGGTTGTCGGTTCGCTCAAGGCGTCATTTCAGGTACGAGCGCACCAGCGTCGTGATGTCGTCGGCCAGTTCATCGACGCTGCGCTCAGCGTGCAGTTGCTCGCGCACGTGCGATTCGAGGATCTCCGACATCAGGCCGTTGACGGCACCACGCATGGCCGCGAGCTGCTGCAGCACGGGCGCGCAGTCGGCACCGGCTTCGAGCGCGCGCTCCAGCGCTTCGGCCTGCCCGCGGATGCGGCGCACGCGCGTCAGGGCCTTTTTCTTGTCTTCAGGGGAGTGGGGCATGGTGCTCGGCATGCATAGTGGGGGGGAGTATACGCATCCTGCAAAGGGATGGGGCATCCGCCGCGCGCGGCCGCTATAGTTTTCCACCATGACCCGTCACGTTTCCCAGGCGCTGCTTTCGCTGCGCGACATGCTCGCTTCGGTGGGCCCCGTGCTGCTGTTCGCCATCGCCCTGCTGGGCGGCGCCTACTGGTGGCTGGACCCACAACCGCCGCGCACCGTTGTGCTGGCCACGGGCCCTGCCGGCAGCGCTTACGCCGAGTTCGGTCAGCGCTACGTGCAGGCCCTGGCCAAGGACGGCATCCGCGTGCAGTTGCTCGAAACCGAAGGGCCCGAGGCCAACCTGCAGGCCTTGCGCGAGGGCCGCGCCAACGTGGCCTTCGTGCGCGGCGGCACCGACAACGGCCCCGAGAGCGACCTCGACGAGCATGAAGACCCCAACGAGGGCATCGTCTCGCTGGGGGCCTTGTTCTACGAGCCGCTGTGGGTCTTTTACCGGCCGGCCTCGCTGGCCGGGTCGCCGGGCCAGGGTGGGGCAGGCAAGCTGGCAGGCCAAGCAAAGGGGCAGCCAGCCAACGCCACCGCAGCGTCCACCACCGTGCTGCGCTCGCTCAGCCAACTGCAGGGCCTGCGCATCAACCTCGACGAAGCCGGCAGCGGCGTGCCCGAGCTGATGCGCCGCCTGCTGCTGGCCAATGGCCTGGGCCCCACCGCCTTCATCGCCAGCGAGATGCCACCTCACGACGCGACCGAGGCGCTCAAGGCCGGCCAAATCGACGCCATGGTGCTGATGACGGCGCCCGAGTCACCCACCGTGCAGCGCCTGCTGCTGCAAAGCGGCGTGGCGCTGGCCGAGGTGCCGCAGGCCGATGCCTTGTCTCGCCGCTTCCCCTTCCTGCAGACGGTGACGCTGCCGCGCGGCATGGTCGACCTCGCGCGCGACCTGCCGCCCGATGACGTCGGCATGCTGGCCTCCACCACCGCCTTGCTCACCCACGAAGACACCCACCCCGCGCTGCGCCAGCTGTTCGCGCAAGCGGCGCAGCAGATCCACGGCGGCGCGGGCTGGTTCAACGGCGCGCGAGACTTTCCCAACACCCGCACCAGCGAGCTGCCCGTGAGCCCCGAGGGCGACCGCGCCATCAACGGCACGCCGCCCTTCTGGCAACGCTACCTGCCCTTCTGGGCCAGCAACCTGCTCGAGCGCATGTGGCTGGTCATCGGCGGCTTGATCGTGCTGCTGCTGCCGATCTCGCGCGTGGTGCCACCGCTCTACACCTACCGCGTCAGGCAACGCGTGTTCCGCTGGTACGCACGGCTGCGCGAGGTCGAGGCGCGCATGGAAGACGGCGAGGGCGACACCACCGAGCTGCTCAACGAGCTGGATGAGCTCGACCGCGTGGCCAGCCAGATCACCGTGCCGCTGGCCCACGCCGACGAGCTCTACGCCCTGCGCAACAACATCGAGAAGACGCGGCGGCGCCTGTTGGCGCACCCCGCACCCGCGCTCACAGCAAACGCTGCGCGATGACCGGCGCCAGCCGCTGACCGGCCTTGTAGCCCGCCTCGATGAGGGCGCGGCGCGCCGTGAAGTCGGTGCTGACGATGCGGCCCACCTCGGGGCGGATGACCATGTCGGCCTGGCGGCTCTCGAAGTCGCGCAGCGACTTGCCCATGATCTCGAACGAGCGCAGGATGACCTCGTACAGCCCCGAGGCCGGTCGCTGCGCGTACACGCTCGGGTCTTCGGCGCCCACGTCCACGGCCACCACCTGCGTGGCGCCCATGGAGCGCGCCGTCTGCACGGGGATGGGGCTGACCAGGCCGCCATCGAGGTACTCCTGGCCATTGGCCTCGGCCGGCAAAAAGATGCCAGGGATGCTGCACGAGGCACGCACCGCAAAGCCCACGTCACCCGTGGTGAAGGTGCGCAACTGCCCTGAGGGGAACTGCGTGGCCACCGTCACCAGCGGCGTCATCAGGCCGCTGAGGCTGCGCCCCCGAACACCCCGGTTGACAAAGGACTCCAGCGTGCGGCCGCTGACCAGGCCCCGGCGCTTTTCGGTGCCCGGCGCGATGAGGTCGACCACCGAGTTGTCGCTGACGTCGTAGGCCAGGGCCTCCATCTCGCGGCCTGAGTAGCCTGCGGCCCAGAAGGCACCGACCAGCGCCCCCGCGCTGCAGCCGACGATCAGGTGCGGTTTGATGTTGGCCTCGTCCAGCGCCTTGATGACACCGATGTGCGCAAAGCCCCGCGCCGAGCCCCCGCCCAGCACGATGGCCAGGCGGGCGTCTGCCGCGCGCGGCTTGAGCGGGCGCGTGGTCGGTTGCGGGGCGGCTGCGCCGATGCCGGGCGTGGCCAGGGCCGACACCCCTGCCAGGGTCGAGAGGAGTTGCCTGCGGTCCATGGAGATGCTTGCGATCAGGTCGGGTCGGGTCACGTCGGGTCAGCGAAAGCCCTGGGCTTCGATGCGCTCGCCCAGCTCGGCCTTCAAGCGCGCGAAGGCGTCTTCAAACCGGTTGGCCGGCTCGCCCTCGGTGAGGTGCGCCACGGTCTCGTTGAGCACGACGATCTCGACGCGGCGGTTCAGGCGCCGGCCGATGTCGCTGTCGTTCGGCGCGATGGGCTGGCTCAGGCCCAGGCCCAAGGTGCGCAGCCGCGCCTCGGGCACGCCCAGGCGCTTGAGCGCAGCGGCCACGGCCTCGGCACGGCGGGCCGACAGCGTCTGGTTGAACGCCTCGCTGCCGACGTTGTCGGTGTGGCCCTCGAGCGAGAGCTGCGCCTGGGTCTTGTCCATGGCCAGGCGCGCGACCTCGCGCAGGTGGACGTCGGCCTCGGGCGACAGCGTGTGCGAGCCGAAATCGAACAACACGTTGTCGGGCAGCCAGATGACGACGCCGCGGTCGACCTGGCCCAGCGCCAGCTTGACCGGCGGCTTGGCCTCGGGCGCGGTGGTGCAGGCGCCCAGGCAGGAAACCAGGGCCAGGAACAGCAGGAAAGCCAGCAGGCGAGCCCAACGGGTCTGGGCCAGGGGCAGGTGGGTGTCGAAGGGGGTGCTCATGGCGAGCAGTGTTGCCAGAGCGACTGGGTTGCGCACCCAACCGGGGTGGGGGGCAGGCCCCGACTTTGGTCGGATGTCGGCCTTTGTTTTTGTTTCATGATTTGTTTCACAACCATCGGTAAAACAGGCCATGAGCCAAGCATTCAAAGGCTTCAACAAGCCCCCGCATGCAACTGGTTTCGTTACACTGACCCGATGGACGACACCCCCCTGATCACCTACTTGCGCCAGCAGGCCCGGCTGCCGGGGGGCTCGGCCCGCGTGCCCGCTGGGCAGGTGGTGGCTGGCCTGGGCACCAGCCGCCCCACCTTGATGCGGGCGGTGCGGCAGGCGGGTGATCAGGTCATCGCCATGGGCCAGACGCGTCGGCGCGCCTACGCTGCCCGGCGCGCGCTGCGCGGTCAATGGGCGCCTCTGCCGGTGTTCCAGGTCAACCAGCAGGGCGAGCCTCGCCTGCTTGGCCGCCTTCACCTGGCCCACGGACACGGCTGCTGGTTCGAAGGCGAACTCACAGGCTGGCCACTCGCCCCAGGCGACTCGGCCATGCGCGACGGCTGGCACGAAGGCCTGCCTTACCCCCTGCAAGACATGCGCCCCGAAGGCTTCCTGGGCCGCGCGTTCGCGCGCACCCACGCAGCATTGCTACAAGTGCCTGAAGACCCGCGCGAATGGTCAGACGACGACACCCTGCACGCGCTGACGCTGCTGGGCTCGGACATGCCGGGTGACCTCATCGTGGGCGAAGCCGCCTACCAACGCTGGGCCCAAGACCAGCTGCAAGCCCACGCCCATGTCCCCCCCCCC
>NZ_DCXA01000213.1:0-18109 GCF_002328915.1 Aquabacterium sp. UBA2148 | reverse complement strand
CGCCCATGTCCCCCCCCCCGTCACGCCACACGCCAGCCGCGCCACCGCCTGGCTGCAACGCGCGCAAGACGCCATGCTGGCCGGCCACGCCGGCTCCAGCGCCGCAGGCGAGTTCCCCAAGTTCACCGCAGCCGTGCAGCGGCCCGACGGCCACACGCAACACGTGCTGGTCAAGTTCTCCGGTCTGGACGACTCCCCCGGCTCGCGTCGCTGGGCCGACCTGCTGGTGTGCGAACACCTGGCGCTCGAAGCCCTGACGCAACTGGGCGTGCCCACCGCACGCTCGCGCATCCTGCAAGCCGGAGGCCGCACCTTCCTGGAGGTGGACCGCTTTGACCGCCACGGCGCCCACGGCCGCTCGCCCGTTTGCTCGTGGCAAGCCGTGGGCAACGCGATGCTGGGCGACGTCAGCGGCACCTGGCCCGAAGCGGGCAAGCGCCTGCAGCAGCAGGGCCTGCTCGGCCAGGACAAGCAAAGCACCAACGACAGCCTGCGCACCCTGGGCCTGCTGTGGCACTTCGGCCGCTTCATCCAGAACACCGACATGCACGCCGGCAACCTGGCCTTCGTGCCCGCGAACGGGCGCTTCCAGGTGGCCCCGGCCTACGACATGCTGCCCATGCACCACGCGCCCGTGCGCGGCGTGGAGCTGCCGCAGCGGGCCTACGATGTGAGGCTGCCTTTGCCTGACAGCTTCGAGGTGGCTCGGCCCGCCGCTCAGGCCGCCCACGCCTTCTGGCTGAGGGCCGGCTCAGACGAGCTCATCAGCGAAGGCTTCAGGGCGACATGCCGCCACAACGCCCAGGCCATGCAAGCCTTGTTGTCGTTGATGGGTGGCACCCCCAGGGCTTGAAATCTGCGAAATCCGAGCGCTCTGGCTCAGCGATTGCGCCGCCCCCCATTGCGCTGGGCGGGCCCTCGTTCCTAACATCTCTCCTGTCCGATCCAAGACGCCAGAGCACCGCAGCGCTGGCGCCTGCGCCACCGCGCGCTCGGACGCGGCTGCGGATTCGGGCATGAAAGGGAGAGAACATGGATGCCACCGAAGACGTCGTCGCGAAAGTCCTGATCATTGACGACGGCAATGCCGAGACGCTGGAGCTGATCAAGCAGTTCTGCGCCGACAACCACCTGATTGGTCTGAAGACCCACTCCAACAACGTCATGAGCGTGCTCAAGTCCAACGTGGACCTGGGCGGCATCCTGATGTCCGAGAGCTACAGCGGCTCGCCGCACGGCGGCATCGACCTGGCCGTCAAGCTGCACAAGATCCGGCCCGAGCTGCCCATCTTCCTGCGCCGCACGCAAAGCAGCACGCTCGAAGACCTGCCCAAGCGCGCGCAAGACTGCTTCTGCGCGGCCTACCACGTCGACGACATGGACGCGCTCAAGCACAGCCTGCGCGACTTCATCTTCAGCTACTACTTCCCGAACGCGATGGTGCGCGGCATCCAGCGCATCACGGAAGACGCGATGCTGACCTACTTCAGGCACTTCAGCCTGAGCTGCGAGACGCCCTACATCGTCAAGGACTCGATCGTGTGCGGCGAGGTGTTCACGCTGGTGCCGCTGGAGAGCCGCTGGTGCCGCGGCTACATGATGCTGCAGTGCGAGAACCGCACGCTCAAGCTCGACAGCAGCTCGCACGACCCCTACGTCAAGCCCAAGGCACAGCGCATCTCGGACGTGCTGGGTGAGATCACCAACATGGTGTGGGGCTCGTTCAAGTCGCGCTACGTGGTCGACGAGTACCGGGTGCTGATGTCGCAAACGCAGGTGCCGATGCTGGTGATGCTGGAAGAAAAGAACATCTCGTTTGGCACCAGCACGCCGCAGCTGTGCTTCAAGTACACGCTGACCGACCTGGACGACCAGAGCTCGCCGCCGGTGGAGATCTTTCAGCGGCTGGTGTTCAATTTGAGCTGGTCGCCGGAAGACTTCAAGGAAGTGCAGGTGTCGACGGAAGAGCTGGTGGATGCGGGGGAGTTGGAGTTCTTTTGAGGGTTGATGGGGCAGTTCAGAAGCCTGCCGAGGCCACCATGTCGGGCCTCATCAACTCGGCCTCCATCAGCTTGGCTGCCAGGGCGCGTTCGCGAGCTCGGCCAGTGCGCAGGGCGTCGAGCAGGGCCAGCAAACGGTGCAAGGCCGGGTCGGCCAACGCGGCTTGCGGGGCCGTGCGGTAGAGCGGCGACAGCGTCGGGCCTTTGGCCTGGCCTTGGGGGTGCGCCCACACCGGCGCCTCCCCGGCCGCCACGGCCAGCTGGCTGGCCAGCGGTTCGGCGCCAAACGCCGTTGGGACGCCGCGCTTGACCGGCCCGGGCGTGGCCGGCCAGACGTAGCGCGCGCCATGGAGCACGAACTCCAGCAAATTCGGCCGCACGGGCGACCACTCGCCACGCGACGGCGCCACCGCCAGGCCTGCGGCCACGGCACGCTTCACGCTGGCGTGCGTTTCAGACGCACTCATGGCGAGCGCCTCGCCCAGGGCGGCGTAAGTCCAGCGCTGCGGTGGGTGGGCAGCCACCTTCAGCAGCACCAGGAGGTCTTGCGGCTTGAGGTCCATCGGCACATCGAAGTTGGATATTCGCTGTTCGCGAATTACGAATATCGCCGATCAGGGCGCGTTTGGCAAGCGAAGCAATCCATTCACCTGCCGCCAGGCATGGAAAAATGGGCGCCACGTGTTCGCAGAAACAAACGGGAGGCGCCATGGCAGACCATGGGGACAACGGCCGAGTGGCCGTGCTGGTCGATTGCGACAACACCTCGCCCGAGGTACTGGCGTATGCGCTGCAGGTGGTGGCGCAGTTCGGGCGCGTGGTCATGCGCCGCGGCTACGGCAACCACCAGACGCTGGCCAACAAGTGGCAAGAGGCCCTGGTGCGCATGGCCTTCACGCCCTGCCTGCAGTACCAGTACGCATCGGGCAAAAACACATCTGACATCGCGCTGGCGCTGGACGCGCAAGAGGCGCTGTTCGACGAGCGCGCCGACACCTTCTGCCTGGTCACCAGCGACTCGGACTTTGCCTACCTGTGCCGCAAGCTGCGCGAGCGCGGCGCAACGGTGCTGATCGTGGGCGAGGCCAAGTCGCCCGATGCGCTGCAGAACGCGAGCGACCAGTTCTTCATGTGGCAGACGGCTGAGGTGGTGCCTGCTGGCGAGGGCGGGGCAGAGGCGAAGCCTGCTGCCCAGGTGCCTGCGCCGGTGAAAAAGCGGCGGCCCAAGGCCTTGCTGGATGCGGTGGCGTTGATGGCTGAGAGCGCCGGTGATGGCAAGGTGGGGTTGGGGGCGCTGGGGCAGTACATGAAGCGCACCAACCCGAGCTTTGCGCCGAAGGTGTATGGGCACAGCACCTTGTCGGACATGGTGCGGTGTTATCCGGAGTTGGCGGTGACGCAGGGGCAGGGCAATGGGTGGTGGGTGAGCTTGAAGCCAACCCCTGAGGCACCGAAAGCTGGCGACAAATGATCATCGATGGATCCGCCGACAACGTAGAGCAACTGACGCTTTCTGCCGCAGCCCGTGATCGGGCTGCAGTCGATCACATTCGCATGCGGTGGTCCAGTCTGGCTCTGCTGCCCATGGCAATCAATGCCTCAGCGGAGAACAAATCACTGAAAAGCCACATCAGCCATGCTAGTGGCCTCTCCCCTGCACACATCAGCACCCAAGGTTTGTCGATCAAAAGATCGTCAAAACTCGACCGAATGCATCAGGATCTAACGGCCAAAGGGCTTCGCAACTTAACGCGAGCAGGGGTGTCGCAGACCGAATCAAAAGTCTTCCTGGAAAGTTTGCCCAAGACACCGCTTTCAGCGTTTGTGGCCACGATCAGTCGCCACATCAAGATTCAACTTCCCTTGGCCAGCTCCTTCGCTGCCATGCTTGACGATTGCTGCATAGCGGCTGAGGGTAGTTTGTCGAACGGTGACCTCAATGCATACCGAATCCAGCTGTCTGAGATCGTGGACCGGTTCCTCAACGCCGTGGGCATGGCCGATGACACTGGTCTCGCTCAAGCGCGGAAGATGACTGAGGCCATCACTTACGCCCAAGACTGGCACGCCCTGAAAGATGTGACCGATGCGCATTTTGAGGACATGTACATCGCGCTGCTGTGCGCCATCGATGTGGAGTGGACAGCCCACTACTTCCCAGGCATGAAGCCATCACCCACGTTCCAATGGCTGTTCCCGAGATTTCATCCAGACATGGATCCGCAAAACTCGAAGCGGATCAAGCGGAACGTGATTGTCCACCCCACCCGCAAACTGCTCGAGTTCTGCTGGGCGATTGCGAGCTATTTCGGCAGCGCCCGCGGCTGCTGGCCCAAGAAGGCACCGCAACCAAAGGAGATCGCTCGGGACTGCGGCCTCGCCCCCAAGAAAGACACTCGCCTGCGCAAGCTCATGTCGGGTCTCGCACATGCAACCGAGGACGAGATCATCGAATACTGGGATGGCATGTTCGAGCACCTTGGTGCCAATGCGCCAGACGGTAAAACTTTGGCCCCGGCTCCGTGGATCATCCTCACACTCTGGATGCAGCAAACTCTGATCAAGAGCAACGCGGCGGACAAAAGCACCACAGTCTTTGTGCAATCAAGCGAGAGTTACGTCGCCTTATGGGATCGAATGCGATCTCTTTGGAACGACCGTCTGCCACGGCCAGGAACCACGTCCTGGCCGGCATGGATGTCCGTTCAGCCGTCGCGCCCCGATTGGGTGCCATCATCCCAATCGTCTGGCCTCTCCTCCTCGCCCCGAGCCTGCCAGTAGGCGTCGTTGTTGGGGTTCAACTGATTGGAGCGGTTGTCGTCCTGCTTTTGGTCCGACTGACCTTGGTTGCCGCTTTGGTTGCGTCCCATGTCAGCCCCCCTTCTTCTTCACCAAAGCGCGGTTGGCCGCACTTTCCATGCGCTTCACGTGCTCTGGCGGGCGTGGGGCAAGCGGTTGCGCTTTGGCGTGTGCACTCTTGATGCGTGCGATGTCGCCTATAGAAGGGGGCTGTTTTCCGGGTTTCTTGTTCATGTTGGCTCCGTTGTCAAAGCGGTCACGGCGACCGCAAGGACAACTTTGCCGATTTGGCATTCGCGGTTGTTCCGAATTCGTTCAGTAGCGACACATTCGAGCGTGCGTCAGCAGGCCGCCCACACCGGCGTCACCGCCAGGCTCAAGGCCACTGCACGCTTCACGCTGGCATGGTTTTCAGGCGCGCTCATGCCTAGGGCATCGGCCAAGGCGGCGGCGGTTCAGCGCCTCAGAGGGCGCGCAGCCACGTTGAGCAGTACCAGCAAGTCTTGGGACTTGCGTTCAATCGGCAGATCCGCGCTAGATATTCGCTATTTGCGAATTGCGGCGATCGAGGCGCATGCGGCAAACGGGTAGGTCTTTGTGTTCAACCTAGCAGCTCGGTCGAGCGCGTCAAAGACGTGCAGATGTCGAACGAAATGCTTATAGCCACATGTCGCAAACTCGCCCTCGGCGCCTGAAACGGCCCCCCGTGATCCGGTGGTGGTGGCGAGTCAAAAGATCCTGGCTTAGCGAAGATTCGCGGGCTCGAGAACATTAAGTTTCAACGGTAACCAATGCCAACAACAGGACGGCCTTCATGCTCAACGAACCTAAGCCTCATCGCATCCGCCAACCCATTGCAACCATCGCACTGTCCCTTGGAATCGGCTTGAGCGCATCCGCTCAAGCCGCACAAGTCACCTTCGAATTCAAGGGCTTTGTGACGCAGCTGTCGAACTCCGCCGCATTCGGTGGCATCGCCATGGGCGACGAAATCAGCGGCACCCTTGCGTATGACTCGTCCACGGCACCCAACAAGGCCTGGGGCGCCTGGGCCGCCACCTACACGCTGCAGGGTGGCGGCACCAACCTGACGTTCAAGCTGGCCAATGGCAAGCAGTACCAGGACACCACGCTCAATGCCCGACTGGTGAATGGCCCCGTGTACCCCGCTGCCAGCGATGACGCCTTCGTGATCAACGAAGGGTATCCGAACCCGTCTTCATACGCCAAAACCGGTGAAACGGAGTCGTTGCACCTGGAGTTCCGGAACACCACGGGCGTCAACGGTCTGTGGTCCGCGAACATGCCAACCAACATCGACCTCTCCAGACTGCCATTCTCTGGCGGTACCCTGCAGATTTTCAGTGGCCCCGAGCCGACGGGCGACGACATCTATGTCATCGATCGCCGGTCAAATGGATACGCAGACAGCCCATATGGGGGCTATTACACGGGTTCTCAGAACTACCAGACCGTTACTCGCTACAGCCGAGCCAACCCGGATCAGCCCGCGTATTCATTCCCAATCGATGGTCCATATGCTGGCAGCTCTTACCCTGGCAGTGAACTGGACCGCTACAACAACTGGATCGCTGCGGGCAACGCGCCGATGTACGTGGACACCCTGGCGTTCAACATGACCTCGATCGCCACGCCAGTGCCCGAGGCCAACTCGGTGCTGATGCTGCTCGCAGGTGTGGCAATGCTGGGTGCGGCACGCCGTCGCATGCGCTGAGATCAAGATTCCCACCAGGGTGACGCCCTGGTGATCCACAGCCGGTGGCTCGTGGTGCAAAGCAGGCGGCGCACTCTTCAGAGGCGCCGCCTTTTTCATGGGTGTGGCGTGCCCTTGCTCCGCAATGCCTCATACAACTCAGCAGGACCGAGCAAGATGTGCTTCAGACCCTGACGCACCTTCTCTGAGTCAAGCGCCTGCTTGCTCATGCTGGAAAAAGCCTCGAAGGCATCGATAATTGCATTGAGCTGCTCAGACGTGAAATCTGGCGAGTTGCTGAACTGCTCCTTGGTGTTGCTCATGGCCTGCTGAACCAACAGATCGGACTCCATCATCTTGCCCTTGATGTTGTCGACGAAGGCAAGCATGTCGTGCTCTGTCAGGTCGCCATCGAACAGGTCATTGACCTTCTGCACAATCTCAGACAGCTTGATCTTTTCCTTGTCCTGGATCTGACCGCTGCCGGGTGCCGTCATCGGGTCGAGCTTGTACTCCGCCTCGTTCTCACCCAGCACCAGAGCGGCGCCGCCTTGCTTCTTGAGCTTGTGGTGTGTCAGCGTGACCTTGGACAGGTCAACCCCTTCTCGCTCTTTGCCAAAGTCAAGCAGCGGCAGCAGGCGCTTGAAGAAGATCGCGCGCTTTTCGATGGCCGTGTTGCCATAGTCGAACATCTGCGACAGGAAGGCGTACACACGCACGAAGGTGCCCAGGTCGCGCTTGAACAGCGTCAGGGCTTCCAGTTCATCTTTGGCGGTCTGGCCGTCGGGGCCCAGTTCGCCACTCTGCGAGTTTTCTGACGCGGCCTTGAACGCGTTGCCTGCCGCCTTGAAGCGCTTGAGCAACCGATCGGCCACAGGCTCGATGGCGGCGACCAGCTGGGCCTGCGTGGCTTTTGGGTTCAACTCCACCAGCACCACGCGCTCCACCTCGAAGTCATCGTAGTGACCAGTGGCGTCCAGCTTGGCGCGCAGGTCAAAGATCAGGTTGGGGTCGGTCACGCCGGCCAGCTCGGCCGTCTCGTAGTAGGTCTGGAAGGCGGCCAGGATCTCTTGCGGGTCATTGGCGAAGTCCAGGATGTAGGTGGTGTCCTTCAGCCCGTGCGTGCCGTTGTAGGCCCGGTTCAGGCGCGACAAGGTCTGCACGGCCTGAATGCCCGCCAGCTTCTTGTCCACGTACATGCCGCACAGCAAGGGCTGGTCAAAGCCGGTCTGGAACTTGTTGGCCACCAGCAGGATCTGGAACTCGTCGGTGGCGAAGGCGTCGCGGATGTCGCGGTTCTTCAAGCCAGGGTTCAGCTGGGGGCTGGTTTCGGTCACGGGCTCGGGCAGCGCCTTCGGATCGTTCACCTCGCCTGAATAAGCCACCAGCGTGCCCAGTGCGTAGCCTTGGGCCTTGATGTAGTCGTCCACCGCCAGCTTCCAGCGCACCGCTTCCACCCGGCTGCCCACCACCACCATGGCCTTGGCGTGGCCCTTGAGCAGCGGCTGCACGTTCTCCAGGAAGTGCTCCACCACCACTTGCACCTTCTGGGCGATGTTGTAGGGGTGCAGTCGCACCCAGCGCATCAGGCCCTTGAGGGCTTCGCTGCGCTCGACCTCCTTGTCGTCCCACTCCTTGTCGTCCCACTCCTTGCCGTTGTGGGCCAGCTTGAAGGCCAGCTTGTACGAGGTGTAGTTCTTCAGCACGTCGAGGATGAAGCCCTCTTCGATGGCCTGGCGCATCGAATAGACGTGAAAGGGTGCGGGCAGGTTGTCAGGCCCAGCAGGCAAGTCAGCATTGGGCCTGCGGCCAAACAACTCCAGCGTCTTGGCCTTGGGCGTGGCGGTGAAGGCCACGTAGGTCACGGCCGACGCGGTGCCAGCCATGCCGGCCTTGGCGCTCATCTGCGCGGCCAGGATGTCTTCGGCGCCCACCTCACCCCCATCGGCCAGGTCTTGCAGCTCTTGCGCGCTCAGCACCTGCTTGAGCTTGCCTGCGGCCTCGCCAGTTTGCGAGCTGTGCGCCTCGTCGGCGATCACGGCAAAGCGCTTGCCTTGCGTGGCGGCCAGCTCTTGCACGGCCTTCAGCGCAAACGGGAAGGTCTGGATGGTGCACACCACGATCTTCTTGCCGCCTGACAGGGCCTCGGCCAGCTCACCGCTCTTGCTTTGGCTTTCGCCCTTGATGGTGGCCACCACGCCGGCGGTGCGCTCAAAGTCGAAGATGGCTTCTTGCAGCTGGGTGTCGAGCACGGTGCGGTCGCTCACCACCAGCACGGTGCTGAACAGTTTGTTGTTGGCCGCGTCGTGCAGGTCGGCCAGGAAGTGCGCCGTCCAGGCAATCGAGTTGGTTTTGCCACTGCCTGCGCTGTGCTGGATCAGGTATTTCTGGCCCACACCTTCGGCCAGCACGGCCTGCACCAATTGGCGGGTGGCATCGAGCTGGTGGTAGCGGGGGAAGAGGATGCTGGTGATGCGCTTCTTCTCATCGCGCTTGGTAACGAGGTAGCGGGCGATGATCTCCAGCCAGCTGTCGCGCTGCCACACCTGTTCCCACAGGTAACTGGTGCGGTGCCCCTTGGGGTTGGGCGGGTTGCCCGCCGCGCCGTGGTCGCCCAGGTTGAAGGGCAGGAAGTAGGTGCTGGGGCCTTGCAGCTTGGTTGTCATCATCACCGTGCGGTTGGTGACGGCGAAGTGCACCAGCGCCCCACGGGGGAAGTCGAGCAGCGGCTCAGTCGTGGTCTTGCCCTTGGGCTTGGGGATGCGGTCGAATTTGTATTGCTCAACCGCCTCGTTGATGCCTTGCGTGAACTCGGACTTCAGCTCGGCCGTGGCCACCGGAATGCCGTTGAGGAACAGCACCAGGTCGATGATGTCGTCGTGGTTGGTTCGCGCCTGGCGCACCACGCGCAGGCGGTTGGCGGCATAGCGGGCCTGCAGCTCGGGGTTCATGGCCAGCGCGGGCTTGAACTGGGCCATCTTCAACGGGGCCTTGAGGCCCAGCATTTCCAGGCCCACGCGCAGCACGTCCAGCGTGCCTCGGTCGTCCATCTGCTTGCGCAGGCGGTCCAGCAGCATGGCTTCGGCATGGGCGCCGTGGGCTTTGGTCAGCGCGGCCCAGGCATCGGGTTGGGTGGCTTGCACCCAGGCCAGCACGTCGGCCGGGAACAGGGCGCGGGGCGTGTCATAGCCTTTGGCATCACCCTCTTCGTACAACCAGCCATGTGCCGCCAGGTGGTGGCAGATGTCTTTCTCGAATTCAACTTCCAGGTGCAAAGCCACTTGTTCTCCCTGTTGGCTTTTCGTTGCCTGATTTTGACCGCAGAAAGCGTTTCCGACTGGCCCTCAGGCTTCGTGCTGGCTCAGCGCAGCAAAAACTGCATCAATTGATCCAAGGCCGGCATCGTGGGCCCGGCCTTGTCCAGCACAGCACGCGTGAAATGCCGCTGAAGCACAGTCGCTTCGTGGGCTGGTGCGCCAAACATCTTGGCAAACGCCTTCTTGCAGGCTTCTGTGCCATGGGGCACGCGCTGGCCAGCGATGCGCAACAACAATGCCTCCAGGCAAGGCTGCGCTTCAATCACCTCGATGCCCCATTCGCGGGCCAACGCGCGTTGCTTATCGTCCCAATCGGTGTCGGTGTCCAGCAATGCGGCCTTCTCGTCGAATGCAGCCTGCAGGCCTTGCCGGCGGGTGTAGTCGAGCACGTGTGCACCGCCTTTTCCCTTGGCGTTTTTGACAGTGACCTGTTTGTGCCCTCGCACCACATACAGCGACTTGAGGTGGTTCAAGAAAGTCTGCTCGGCCAAACCTTCGCCCACCAGCAACGCCGTTCGTCGCTGCTGCCGGACAGGGTGATCGACTTTGCGCTGGGCCATCAGAACTGCGGCACCGCGCCATAGGCGCCCGCCATGTACTTGGCGTAGAAATTGTCGTCGTTGCGAATGCCCTGGACGCTATCCATGCGCCAGGCGGTGCTTTCGCAATCCTCGTTCTTCTCAACCAACATCACCTGAGATTTGTGCAGCACATTGAGCACCTCCATGGCGTGGCAGGTGAAGATGATTTGCGCTTGGTGTGGATTGGTTTCTTCGTTGGCAAACAAGTCGAGAATGGGCTCCAGCATGTGGGGGTGCAGGTCGTTCTCGAACTCATCGATGACCACCAGGCCGCCATCTGCCAAAGCGGGCAGCAAACGCGCCAGCAGCACGAATGCGCTTTGCGTGCCACTCGACTCATCGAAAAGCGAAAGCTCTTGCGAACGGCCGTTGCGGTCAGTGTGCAAGCCAAATGGCAGCCAAACCTTCTGAGGCTCTTCACCAGGCATTTGCAGCGTGTGCTCGCGCACCTGCACATCGCTCAGGCCCAAATCCCAGGCTTTGAGCAACGACGCCATTTGGGTTTGCTGCGCCTGGTTAAGCGCGAAGTGCTTGGCAGCAGCAGGCAAGTCCCTGTCAGCCCGAAACGGCATGCGGCCATTGGCCACTACATTCGTCTGCAGGTGAATGCGGGTGAACATCTGCGCCAGCTCAACACCGTACTGTGCCGCTGTCGAGATCAAGGACGCATTCGGTCGCACCTTGCGGGCTTCGGACGGAGCCATGCCGAAGTCCTGCTGTTTGACTTGGTAGTGCTGCGCTGATTCGTCCCACTCACGCACAAACACATAGCTGAAGCCTTTGACCTTTTGCAGGTACAGCGCCTCGTGCAGCACGCGCTGCGGTGTCAGCCTCAGCACGTAGCGCCACAGCTGGCCGTCCAGGCCCTCGGCCTCGAACTCGAACTCAGTGGGCTCGTTGGGGGCGCTGAAGTGGGGCGTGACCGGAATGGACGCGTCAACCTGTGCGTGGAAGGAGCTTTTCAAGAACCACGCCAGGAACACCACCGGCTTGAGCAAGGCCGTCTTGCCGGAACCGTTGGCACCGATGACGGCGGCCACGGTGCTGAGCCGGTGTCCACCAACAGAAACCACGTCCCAACCGACCTGAGGCACCTTGCGGTTCAGGCGCAGGTTCACCTCGGTCGGTTCAAGAAAGCTTTGGAAGTTGGAGAAGGCGTAGCGGTGCAGCATGGTTGACTTCTGAGCCAAAACCAGGACCCAGAAACCACATTATCAGCACAAATCAACATTTTTTTGTTGATAAAAGGCCAATTCCATTAAGCATTCTGTCTTTTGACCTCGTCCAGCGTGCGCCCCTCGGGCGTCTTCCACTCCAGCCAGCCGTTGGCCGTGCGGCCCAGCAGCGCCACCACCGCCATGCTGGGCGAACGGAACAGGTGGTCGCTCTGGAAGACGACGGTGTCGCCCTCGGCGCGCATCACGCCTTGCTCCAGCAGGCGCTGGCGGAAGTTGTCGTCTGAGGTGCCCTGGATGGACGGCACGCTTTGCAGCCGGCCCACCGAGCCTTGCAGCACCACAAAGCCTTCTTCGGTGTACTGGCCACGGCCCTTGGCGCCCGAGGCCTCGCACACGAAAACTTCGGGGGCCTCGCCCGCCCCCCCCGCACTGGCCACCGGGTCAAACAGAGAAAAGCCCAGCGTGGCCAGCAGGGTGCGGCCGGTGTCGAACATCTCCAGGCAGTCGGCCTCCATGGGCGGCGGCGTGTGGGGGCGCGAGCCGCCGTTGCCGTTTTCATCCGTGAAGCGGCCGGCTGCGCGGATGGCCTGCAGGCTGTGCCATTCCAGGAACAGCGCATGGGTCTGCGTGAGGCTGTGGGTGCGAGACACCATCACCAGCGCGCGTTGCCAGAAGGGCTTGGCCTTGTTGTGGTCCTTCAGCCGCGTGTGCAGGTCGCCGCTTTGGCCCACGTAGACGCGGCGTACGGCTCCGTCGTCAGACTCATCCACCAGGAAGTACACCGCCACCTGGGTGCTTTCGCGCATGGCCAGGAAGGTGGGCAGCAGGCTGCGCGGCACCTCGATGACCTGCACGATGCGCGTGGTGACTTCGGCCACGCGGATGCCGCGCGGGTCACCGCCGGGCAGGTAGATCTGGATGGTTTTGGGGGTGGGTGTCATGCGGCTTGCGCTTGAGCAGGGGCCAGGCCGCGCACGTCGATCTGGCCGGTGACGGCGGCGGAGATGAGGGCTGAGCGGCGTTCTTGGAGCAAGCGGATTACGGCTTCAGCCTCGTGCTCGAGTTCTTCAAGCCGCCCTGCTTCAGCCATTAGTTCCTCTGCGATCACGCGCTGCTCATCGAACGGTGGCACAGGAAGAACGAACTCAGTGGCGTGTGCTATGTTGAATTGCTCTTGTGCTGCCCCGTACTGCACAACTTCAACTTGGTAGCGAACTACTCGGCTATTCATCAGAAAGCAAAGCCATTCTGAGTTGAAGTTACCTCTGCGAATCAGCATCACAGATGCGCAGTTCCCTCCTTCGCATTCTGGTGGCACGACAGCAGTCACCCCAGGTGCTCCGACCCGTACCGTCACCAGATCGCCGGCAGACAGGCGTGTTTTCGGCTGACTATCGCTGAGCTCAACGGAGATACGTCTAGCCCCTTCGTAATGCACAACTCCATCTGCGATATCGCCGCCGTAAATGAACGGAAGACCGTCTTCACAGACATAGGTCGACGGGTTCACAACGATGCCAACGGTCTGCGCCGGGGAGACACGCTTAAGGGGCAACATCTGCCAATGCTCTGGCACCTCCCCCAACCACTCGACGCCCGAATCCTTCATCGGCACCGACGGGTCCAGCCCCTTGGTCACGGCATGGGAGATGACGGCCTGGCGCTTCTCCTTGAGCAAGGTGATGAGCTGTTCTTGCTCGGCCACCAGGGCGTCGATCTTGGCGGTTTCGCGGTCGAGGAATAAGGCGATCGCCTTTTGCTCATCAGGACTTGGAAACGCAAACCTGACTTGGCCGAGGGCGCTACGGCTGATGCGCTGCATGGTGGTGCCACGCGCTAGGATTTCCATGTTTGCGAAGTGCGCTGCGCTTGACAACATGTACGCGAGATAGGTCCGCGAATATCCGTCATCTGGTCTGGTGATGACGTTGTCAACAGATGTGATGATTCTTTCGCCAAGGTCAGGGACCACGCAGGCTCGTCCAATAGGCAGGTTCAGTCGCGATATCAAGACGTCGCCGGGCAGCACTTCGGTGCATCGCAACTCGTCAAACTTTTCCTGGCTGATGTACCCACTACCTTGCTCTTTGTACTTGCCTTCACCGACATTGCCCGTGGTGATGTACCGAATACCTTCGTCGGCTAGGTCTTTGCTTTCCACCCAGTCACCATCGATGAATAGCGATCCTGGCCCGGATGCAATTCGTGCAAGAGGCATGACGGACCAGTGCTCTGGAATAACCCCCAGCCAGTCGATTCCACTCTCCTTGTACGCCGGATACCTCGGAAAGCTCATGCCGACAGCCCCTTGATCATGTCCAGGATGCGGTCGGTGGTGCGCTTGAGGTCGGCGTCGATTTCGGCCAGCGGGCGCGGCGGCTTGAACACATAGAAGTGCCGGTTGAACGGGATCTCATATCCCACCTTGGTCTTGTCCGGGTCGATCCAGGCGTCAGGCGCATGGGGCAGCACCTCGCGCTTGAAGTACGCGCCCACATCTTCAGTCAGGGGCACGTTCTCGGTGTCGCGCAGGGCCGAATCAGGCTGGGGCTTGCCTTTTTGCTTGCCCTTCTCGCCCACCACCACCTTGCCGTCGGCATCGCGCAGCGGGCGCTCCACGGTGATGGTGTGGTAGCCAAAGGCCTCGTTGGCGAAGATGCGACTGATGGGCTTGCCATCGTCATCCGTGGCTTCTTCAAAGCGGCCAAACAGCTGGGTGATGCGCTCGATGTGAGCGTCGCTCAGCTCTTTGCGCTTTGACCCCAAGCTCTTGCGCATCTTTTGCCACATGCCGCTGGCGTCGATCAGTTGCACCTTGCCCTGGCGCGCCTTGGGCTTGCGGTTGCTGATGACCCAGATGTAGGTGCCGATGCCCGTGTTGTAGAACATGTCGTTGGGCAGGCCCACGATGGCCTCGACCAGGTCGTTCTCCAGCACATAGCGGCGGATCTCGCTTTCGCCGCTGCCAGCGCCGCCCGTGAACAGGGGCGAGCCGTTGAGCACGATGCCGAAACGGCTGCCGCCGTCTTTGGCGGGGCGCATCTTGCTGAGCAGGTGCAACAAGAACAGCATGGAGCCGTCTGACACGCGCGGCAGGCCGGGGCCAAAGCGGCCGTCAAAGCCGCGTTGCTCGTGCTCTTTGCGCACTTCTTTTTCGACCTTCTTCCACTCCACACCAAAGGGCGGGTTGGCCAGCATGTAGTCGAACTTCATGGTGGGGTGGCCGTCGTCGCTCAGCGTGTTGCCAAACGCGATGTTGGCCACGTCTTGCCCCTTGATGAGCATGTCGGCCTTGCAGATGGCGTGCGACTCGGGGTTCAGCTCCTGCCCGTACACCGTCAGGCGCGACTGCGGGTTCATGGCGGCCAGGTATTCACCCGCCACGCTGAGCATGCCGCCGGTACCAGCGGTCGGGTCGTACAGCGTGCGCACCACGCCGGGCACGGACAGGGCTTCGCTGTCTTCGATGAAGATCAGGTCCACCATCAGGCGGATCACCTCGCGCGGGGTGAAGTGTTCCCCCGCCGTTTCGTTGGAGATTTCAGCGAACTTGCGGATCAGCTCTTCGAACACCAGGCCCATCTGCATGTTGCTGACGGCCTCGGGGTGCAGGTCGATCTGGGCGAACTTCTCGGCCACCTGGTAGAGCAGGCCCGCCTTGGCCAGGCGCTCCACCTGGGCCTGGAATTCGAAGTGGTCGAAGATGTCGCGCACATCGGCTGAGAAGCCCTGCACGTAGGTGAACAGGTTGTGGGCGATGTTGTCTGGGTCACCCAGGAGCTTGGGCAGGTCCAGCTCGGATTGGTTGAAGAACTTCAGGCCAGTCTTCTTGAGCAAGAAGGGCTCGGGATTCACGCCAAGCTTGGTCTTGGCTTCCTTTTCCTTGAGCACCGCTGGCTTGGTGGCTTCGAGCACGCAGTCCAGGCGGCGCAGCACGGTGAACGGCAGGATGACCTTGCCGTAATCGGATTGCTTGTAGTCGCCACGGAGCAGGTCGGCGACGGACCAAATGAATGCGGAGAGGGTTTGTTGGTTCATGGAAGCGTATCTGCCGCTGTCTGGCGCAGCGAGGTGTGCTGGGTGTTCTCAGGCACTGTTCAGCGCCACCCGTCAGCCCCAAGCCTAACGGAATCCACCCCCGCCAAAGGGTGAGCGATGTCTGCTGAACAGTCGACCTGGCCTCCAGGGTTGATCCAGCGCCACACCCGGCCGGCCATCGTCCGCATTCCCGATGGGTCGCGTGGATCAGGGCGGGGTGCATGCGGCCCGACACGGGTGTCACACCCCGTGCCTAGAGTGATTCGCATTCGCCCCCAACCCCACCCGGTTCAACCACGGAGCTTGTTCATGTCCATCGATTCCAGCCGCCGCAGCCTGATCAAGGGCGCCGGCGCCCTGCCCTTCCTGGCCGCCCTGTCGGCCCTGCACAGCCGCAACGCCATGGCCGCCGCCACCCAGTTGGTCGACAGCCCCTACGGCCCCGTGGCCCCCGTCAACGACCTGAGCACCGGCCTGCCCCTGCTGATGCTGCCCGCCGGCTTCACCTACAAGTCCTACGGCTGGACGGGTGACCTGATGGCCAACGGCCAGCCCACCCCCGGCTCGCACGACGGCATGGCCGTGATCACCACCCGCAAGGTGGGCCGCAGCACCGAAATCGTGATGGTGCGCAACCACGAGCGCGGCACCGGCAGCGACTCGGGCTTCTTCGGCGCCCCCGCCGTGTACGACGCCTTCCCCAGCACCTCGGGCGGCACCAGCTACTCGGCTGGCGGCACCACCAACCTGACCTTCCGCGACGGCAACTGGATCAAGACCGAGCCCAGCCTGGGCGGCACGCGCACCAACTGCGCCGGCGGCCCCACCCCCTGGGGCACCTGGCTGACCTGTGAAGAAGTCGGCTCCGACAGCGTGAGCGCTGGCGGCAAGAAGCACGGCTACGTCTTCGAAGTCACGGCCGATCCGCAACAGACCACCGGCCAGCCGATCGTCGGCATGGGCCGCTACGCCCACGAAGCCGCCGGCATCGACCCCGCCACCGGCATCGTCTACCTGACCGAAGACAGCAGCGGCAAGTCGGGCCTGTACCGCTACGTGCCCGTGATCACGCAGGGCTTTGCGGGCTCGCTGGCCCAGGGCGGCACGCTGCAGATGGCCAAGGTGGTCGGCCAGAACAACGTCAACGTGGCCCCGGCCGAGCTGGGCCAGACCTACGCGCTGGAGTGGGTCAACATCGCCGACCCGGACGCCAACCGCGGCACGGCCACCGGCCTCAATGGCGTGGTCATCACCAACACCGCCGGCCCCTTCGTGCAGGGCTGGGCCCAGGGCGCGCTGCGCATGAACCGTGGCGAAGGCGTCTGGTACCACGCCGGTAAGATGTACCTGATGGACACCTCGGGCGGCCCCGTCAACGAAGGCGCCATCTGGGAGCTGGACCTGGCCACCCAGGTCATGACCTGCATCTTCGCCTCGGCCAGCACTCTGGCCGGCAACAACGGCGACAACATCACCGTCAGCCCGCGCGGCCACCTGGTGATCTGCGAAGACGGCGGCACCGTCAACGACCAGTTCGGTCCGGGCACGCGCCTGATGGGCCTGACCGGCAACGGCGGCACCTTCATCTTCGCCAAGAACAACATCAACCTGAGCTCGGCCCAGTTGACCGCTGCCGGCAAGCTGGCTTCGTTGGCCGCTGACCGCCGCTCCAGCGAGTTCTGCGGCGCCTGCTTCGACCCGACCGGCCGCTACCTGTTCGTCAACATCCAGACGCCGGGCGTGACCTTCGCCATCACCGGCCCCTGGGCCAAGGGCCCGATCTGATCTCCGATCAGGTCTGCAACCCGCTCAACCCTTCATCACCCAGGCATTCCAGATGAAACTGCACCACATCGCCCTGGCCGCCATCGCGGCCGCCACCTTCGCCACGCAAGCCCAAGCCGCCGTGTTCAACGGCGCCAGCACCGCCGGTGGCAACACCTTCACCGAGTACACCAGCGGCTCGGCCCTGAGCTTCGACCTGGACCTGGCCTCTCAGGCGCCCGTCACGCTCAACTTCACCCTGGAGTCGGCCGACTTCAGCGGCGACGCCATGACCTTCAACGCCCTGGTGCGCAACCTCAGCGGCCTGGGTTTTGACGGCGTGCGCGTGACGCTGTCGGGCATCACCTTCGCCATGCCCGCTGGCACCCTCACCACCGATGGCTTCTCGGCCGTGGGCGCATCGGGCCACTCGGCCACGCAGGCCTGGGCCAGCTTCGTGCCCGGCTTGAGCAGCGAGTTCTACGTTGGCAACCCGCTGGCCGTTGCTGGTGCCACCGACTGGACCTTGAACCTGGACGGCCTGCAAGCTGGCCAGCAGTTCTCGGTGACCGTGGCGGTGCCTGAGCCCGAGGCCTACGGCCTTGCCGTGGCCGGTCTGGCCGCACTGGGCTTTGCCGCCCGCCGCCGCAAGGTGGGCTGACCTTGCGTTGACCGGGGCGCACGCATCCGGGCGGGTCGCACCCGGGTTATGGCTCGG
>NZ_DCXA01000088.1:0-6998 GCF_002328915.1 Aquabacterium sp. UBA2148 | reverse complement strand
CGGCGCCCGCTTTGGCGAGTTCCGCGTCGAGCCCGGTGGAAGGGCCTTGCTGGTCGGCCTGAGGGGCCCGAAGCTGGAGCCCCTCTGAAACACCAGCCACCGATGCACCGATCGACAAACCAGCGAAAATCCGGCGTGAAGGCGCCGCATCCTCCCATCGAACCTCATCCGTGACCATGGCCCACACCGCACAAGTGAAGATCCCCGCCACCTACATCCGTGGCGGCACCAGCAAAGGCGTCTTCTTCCGCCTTCAAGACCTGCCCGCCAGCTGCCAGCAGCCCGGTGAAGCACGCGACAAGCTGTTCATGCGTGTCATCGGCAGCCCCGACCCCTACGCCGCGCACATCGACGGCATGGGCGGCGCCACCTCGAGCACCAGCAAGTGCGTGATCCTGTCCAAGTCCAGCGTGCCCGACCACGACGTGAACTACCTCTACGGTCAGGTCTCCATCGACAAGGCCTTCGTGGACTGGTCGGGCAATTGCGGCAACCTCTCCACCGCCGCCGGTGCCTTCGCCATCCACGCCGGCCTGGTCGATGCGGCCCGCATTCCTGAAAATGGCGTGGCCGTGGTCCGCATCTGGCAGGCCAACATCCAGAAAACCATCATCGCCCACGTGCCCGTCACCAACGGTCAGGTGCAGGAGACCGGTGACTTCGAGCTCGACGGCGTGACCTTCCCCGCAGCCGAGATCGTTCTCGAGTTCATGGACCCGTCCGACGATGGCGACGAAGGTGGATCGATGTTCCCCACCGGCAACCTGGTCGATGACCTGGAGGTACCGGGCCTGGGCACTGTCAAGGCCACCATGATCACGGCGGGCATTCCCACCGTGTTCGTCAACGCGAAAGACATCGGCTACAGCGGCACCGAACTGCGCGAGCAAATCAACACCGACCCCGACGCACTCAAGCGCTTCGAGGCCATCCGTGTGGCCGGCGCCCTGCGCATGGGCCTGATCAAGACGCCCGAAGAAGCGGCCACCCGCCAGCACACACCCAAGATCGCCTTCGTGGCACCGCCCACGCCCTACACGGCATCGAGCGGCAAAACCATCGCGGCGGCCGACGTGGACCTGCTGGTGCGCGCCCTCTCGATGGGCAAGCTGCACCACGCCATGATGGGCACCTGCGCGGTGGCCATCGGCACGGCAGCGGCCATCCCCGGCACCCTGGTCAACGAGGCGGCCGGCGGCGGCGAGCGTGAGGCGGTGCGCTTCGGCCACCCCTCGGGCACCCTGCGCGTGGGCGCCCAGGCCAAGCAGGTGAACGGCCAGTGGACGGTCACCAAGGCCATCATGAGCCGCAGCGCCCGCATCCTGATGGAAGGCTGGGTGCGCGTGCCCGGTGACGCGTTCTGAGGTGAACACCGAAGGCTCGCCGGGCAACACGTCACGGCGCTCGCAGGGGCCGAAATCTTCACTACGAACTGACACATCCACGGGGTGTTTTCTTCCCCTCACCCCCGTGGATCGGTGGCAAGATGAAGGATCCGGCGCCCCTGGCGCCTCCCGGAATTTCACAGCATGAACGCATCCACGCTCGCTCGCCGCACCCAGCGCATCCGCACCCTGGCCCTCTCGGCCGGCCTGGTGATCGGCATGGCCGCTGCGGCCATTGCCCCCCAACTGGTTCACGCCTCCAGCGCCGTCAAGGCCTCCAAATCGGTCATCAAAGGCGCTGCCCAACCCGTTGAACAGCCCCTCCAACTGGCCGCGGCAACGCCGGAACAAATGGCCGCACAGGAGCGCGTGCTGACCGGCTCGTACAACTGCGAGTTCGGCCAGCACATCGTCGTGCGCCACAACGAAGCCAACCCTGGCTACGTCGACCTGACCCTGGGCAAGCAGAAATGGCTGATGAAGCCGGTGCTGTCGGCCACCGGCGCCACCCGCCTCGAAGACGTGCGCGGCCAGGCCCTGCTGGTGCAAATTCTGACCAAATCCATGGTGCTCGACACCCGGACCGGCAAGCGCCTGGTGGACGCCTGCGTGCACGAGGTGCAGCGCAAGGCCGAGGCCGATCTGGCGGCTCAGCCGGCCCGCGCGTCCATCTTCGACGCCCCACGCTGAAAAATCCCCCTCATTCGTCGCATGAAGTCCATTGATTTCGTGCGGTCGTGGTGACATTCACCGCGGTGTAGGCGAAAATAGCAGGCTGCACGGAAATTGCATTTCCATGTGGTTGGAACGCTTGATTCGCCCCACCGCGGTGATTTTTTGTGCGCCACCCACGTGTCTGACACGTTTTTTGCCCCCTCAAACCAGGTGAACACCATGTTGCAAGCCTATCGCCAACACGTTGCCGAACGCGCCGCCCTTGGCATCCCCCCTCTGGCTCTGTCGGCCACCCAAGTGGCCGAGCTGATCGAGCTGATCAAGAACCCGCCCGCTGGCGAAGACGCCTTCCTGCTGGACCTGCTGACCCACCGCGTTCCTCCCGGCGTGGACGACGCCGCCAAGGTCAAGGCTTCCTTCCTGTCGGCCGTGGCCCACGGTGACGTCACCGTCTCCCTGATCTCCAAGGCCAAGGCCACCGAGCTGCTGGGCACCATGGTCGGCGGCTACAACGTCAAGCCCCTGATCGACCTGCTGTCCGACGCCGAAGTCGGCGGTGTGGCCGCTGAAGCCCTCAAGAAGACCCTGCTGATGTTCGACGCGTTCCATGACGTGTCCGAGCTGTGCAAGGCCGGCAACGCCAACGCCAAGGCCGTGATGCAGTCGTGGGCCGACGCCGAGTGGTTCACCAGCCGCCCGCCCGTCGCCAAGAAGATCACCGTGACCGTGTTCAAGGTGCCCGGCGAGACCAACACCGACGACCTGTCGCCCGCTCCGGACGCCTGGAGCCGCCCTGACATCCCGATGCACTATCTGGCGATGCTCAAGAACACCCGTCCCGACGCGGCCTTCAAGCCCGAAGAAGACGGCAAGCGCGGCCCGATGCAGTTCATCGAAGACCTCAAGAAGAAGGGCAACCTGGTCGCCTACGTCGGCGACGTGGTCGGCACCGGCTCTTCCCGCAAGTCGGCCACCAACAGCGTGATCTGGGCCACCGGCGAAGACATCCCGTTCGTTCCCAACAAGCGCTTCGGCGGCGTGACCCTGGGCGGCAAGATCGCCCCCATCTTCTTCAACACGCAAGAAGACTCCGGCTCGCTGCCCATCGAAGTGGACGTGTCCAACTTCGAAATGGGTGACGTGATCGACATCTACCCCTATGACGGCAAGATCGAGAAGAACGGCGCCGAAGCCGCCAAGTTCGAACTCAAGTCGCAAGTGCTGCTCGACGAAGTGCAAGCCGGCGGCCGCATCAACCTGATCATCGGCCGCTCGCTGACCGGCAAGGCGCGTGAGTTCCTGGGCTTGAGCGCCTCCACCGCCTTCCGCCTGCCCCAGGCCCCGGCCGACAGCGGCAAGGGCTTCACCCTGGCCCAGAAGATGGTCGGCCGCGCCTGCGGTCTGCCCGAAGGCCAAGGCGTGCGTCCCGGCACCTACTGCGAGCCGAAGATGACCACCGTGGGTTCGCAAGACACCACCGGCCCCATGACCCGTGACGAACTGAAGGACCTGGCTTGCCTGGGCTTCAGCGCTGACCTGGTCATGCAATCGTTCTGCCACACGGCCGCTTACCCCAAGCCCGTGGACGTGAAGATGCACCGCGAGTTGCCCGCCTTCATCAGCAACCGCGGCGGCGTGGCCCTGCGTCCTGGTGACGGCGTGATCCACTCGTGGCTGAACCGCCTGCTGCTGCCCGACACCGTCGGCACCGGTGGCGACTCGCACACCCGCTTCCCCATCGGCATCTCCTTCCCCGCTGGCTCGGGCCTGGTCGCCTTCGGCGCTGCCACCGGCGTGATGCCCCTGGACATGCCTGAGTCGGTGCTGGTTCGCTTCAAGGGCAAGATGCAGCCCGGCGTCACCCTGCGTGACCTGGTGCACGCCATCCCCCTGTACGCCATCAAGGCCGGTCTGCTGACCGTGGCCAAAGCCGGCAAGAAGAACATCTTCTCGGGCCGCGTGCTGGAAATCGAAGGCCTGCCTGACCTGAAGGTCGAGCAAGCGTTCGAGCTGTCCGACGCTTCGGCTGAGCGCTCTGCCGCCGGTTGCACCATCAAGCTGAACAAGGAACCGGTCGCCGAGTACCTGAAGTCGAACATCGTTCTGATGAAGAACATGATCGCCAACGGTTACGCCGACGCCCGCACCCTGCAGCGCCGCATCGACGCCCAGGAAGCCTGGCTGGCCAACCCCAACCTGCTCGAAGCCGACGCCGATGCCGAATACGCCGCCGTCATCGAGATCGACCTGGCCGATATCAAGGAGCCGATCGTCTGCTGCCCGAACGACCCGGACGACGCCAAGTTCCTGTCCGAAGTCGCCGGCACCAAGATCGACGAAGCCTTCATCGGTTCGTGCATGACCAACATCGGCCACTTCCGTGCCGCTGGCAAGGTGCTCGAAGGCAAGAAGGACCTGCCGGTTCGCCTGTGGGTGGCCCCGCCCACCAAGATGGACGCTGCCGAGCTGACCAAGGAAGGCTTCTACAACACCTTCGGCCAAGCCGGTGCCCGCACCGAAATGCCTGGCTGCTCGCTGTGCATGGGCAACCAGGCTCAGATCAAGGAAGGCTCGACCTGCATCTCGACCTCGACCCGCAACTTCCCGAACCGCCTGGGCAAGAACACCAACGTGTTCCTGGGCTCGGCTGAACTGGCTGCTGTGGCATCGAAGCTGGGCCGCCTGCCGACGCCGGCCGAGTACATGGCCGAAACCGGCGTGGTCACGGCCAACGCCGACTCGATCTACAAGTACATGAACTTCAACCAGATTGAAGAGTACGTGGAGACCGCCAAGGGCGTGACGGCCGCCTGAGTTCGCTCGGTGCTTTCGGCCTGACTGGCAACGGTCAGGCCCCTTGAGTGAAAAACCCGCCTGGTTGCCCCGGCGGGTTTTTTCTTGGCTCATCAGCAATGGACCAGTTGCATACCTTTACGATCCATAAGCTAGACATCCTTGAATTCACATCATCCGACACCGGCAAAGGACAATCAAACAATCACCCAAGCCCAGTTTTTGGCATTGAGCTGTTCCTGATTTCCAAATTCAGCGTGCGAATCGATTGGCCCCACAGCCCTGCGGAAGGTATCACGCGCCGTTTTTGGATCGATCACTTGGGGAAATAACCTTGATGGTTTCGCCGGCTGCTCCACATGCAGCACACACCGAATGCGCGTCTTGCGCAGCGCCTGTGCGGCCAGCTGTTGCGATGCCGAGCCCAGTTGACAATTTTTGTGCGCAACAGCCAAACAGGCCAGCGTACCAACCAACTTGCCCGCAGCCGCGTACAACAACTCACCAGCCTTAATCTCAGCCCCCCCGCCGGAATAGTCTTTCTGCTCGATCAACCAAAGCTCAGGGCCATCGCCAAAGGCCAACACATCAACAGCTTTGACGCCCTTGTTACCATCTTCGACCAACCCAACTTTCTGAAATTTCTTGACGTAAAATCCGTCCTCATCATATTTGGCAGCTGTCCATCCTTGCGGAAACTGATAAGCGTAGCGACCTTCATCAATGCGCGGCATGTCAGACACCTTATCCATGAGCAAGGTAGCGGTCCGTTTGCCGCAGATCCTCTTCCAACATCAGCAGCGGCTCCAGGCCATCTACCGACTCGGACTGGTTAAGTACAACTTCGCCTTCAGCCTTTCGATCCAGCGCTATAAAGGTGGCAGGCACCGGTTGCTGCACAGCTCTAAGCTGAATGGACAACTCACGCAGCAAGAACAAACTGTGGGTAGCCAGCACCACCTGCATACCCTGTCCCGCCAGAGCCACAAGAGCCTTGGCCACCAACACGATGAGCTTGGGATTTAGGTTCGTTTCAGGCTCGTCCCAAAACAGCGTACTACGATCACGCAGAGCTCCGTTGATCAGTAAGTAAGCCAGCATCGCAAGCTTGCGCATTCCCTCCGCAACCAGTGGCACCTCGATCTTGCCCGTGCCGGCACGGTCGGGAAGCAGGTAAAAGCGCCCAGCTTCCAGTTTGATGTGCCCGTCAAGCAGTTTTTCGATGTCGTCGATCATCGCCTGCACGGGCGCGGCATGCTTCTTCTTGGCAGCACCATTCAAGGCTTTGGCGATGTCGTAGTAGGTTTCTTCAAATGACAGGTAACTATCTTCGTATGCCGCGATGAAGCCAGGGAAAATCGACAACATCTCTCGGGTCGGAATAAACACTGGAGGTGCAGCCAAATATGCGGTAGGCATCTTTTCGAGCTTTACTTCGCTTCGGGCATTTGAGGCGAACGAAAAATTCAAACTTGCCCCTGTAGGTCGAATGAAGCTGGCAGACACCTCGCATCGATTGCGACCACGCTGACGAGACACTAGCCGCCCCAAGTAGTCTGGCCGACACGTCGCAACTAGCTTGTCGGCAATCTTCTTTTGCAACTCGTCTTTGGTCTGCCGATTTGACCGTGACTGGTCGTGGCTAACCCAGGCCAAAGAGTAGGCCAACTTCATCAACTGGCTCTTACCGGCGCCATTTTCACCAACAATCACATTGAGCCCCGGCGACCAGTTCACCGTGGCATCTGCAAAGACGCTGTAGCTGTCAACTTTCAGCTGCTTGAGCACTTCGGATCTCCTCGTACGGGCTTCGGCTCGGATACAACATCAGCATCTGGCGAAGTAGGTCAGTCAACCTGACGCAACTTGCAAGTGCAAAGAACTATCAAGGGTGTGCGCAAGAAAAGTACGACCACACCAAGAGCAAACATGAGACGTATTGTGCGTTCGAAATGCGCCCGATTAAACCTGCACAAGTTTCGCTACACACTGTGCCGACAGCTCCCATGACAGCTACGCACCTCGGTCGCCAAAATGTGACGAGTCTTGCGACTACTTGCTGCCACATCTGAATTCAGTGCGGCAGCCCGTGCTGCGCCCTCGCCTTGCGGCATTGCTCGTCGCCCACCTGCACCTCTCGGCAGG
>NZ_DCXA01000194.1:0-12844 GCF_002328915.1 Aquabacterium sp. UBA2148 | reverse complement strand
GCTCGAGGTGCCGGTGTCTTCGGTGACGTCGAACTCGAAGTCGGACGAGGCGATGGCGTTGAGCTGGTCTTCGGCGCTGGCGGTCAGGCCTTCGAGCAGCTTGCTGAGCTTGTCGTGTTCGACGATGACCCACTCGGGCGTGAGCTGGGTGGCGAACTTGATGCGCTCGATGGCCTCCTGGTCGGTCGGGTCGGCACCGGCCACGAACAGGCGGTTGCCGCGCTTGGACAGCACCATCACCTGGTACTGCGAGGACAGTTTGTTGTCGATCACGCCCTTGGGCAGGCGCTGCGTGTCGACCGCGTTGAGGTCGAGCAGGGGCACGGCCAGGGCCTGCGACAGCGTGTGGGCCAGGTCGGCGGGCTGGATGCGACCGGTGGCCACCAGGGCGCTGACGAAGCTGCGCTTTTGCTCGCGGGCGGTGCGCGTCAGGGTTTCAGCGGACTTCGCGTCGAGCTTGCCGGCGTTGACCAGCACGCGCGCGACACCGGAGAGGGTGCCGGGCGAGTCGGCCAGGGTGGACTCTGCTGCCATGGCGGGGAATGCTTGGGTGACGGACGCAGGGCGCCCGGGGTTTGCTGCGATCCCGATGTTGCCACGGATACCGGCAGGTGAAAGCGGGTGGAAACCGTGGAAGGCTGCTCAATCAGGCGGCTTGCGATGCTGGCGCGGCGCCCAGGGCGTGGTCTTCGCAGGCTTGGAGCAGGTCGCGGCCGTGGTCGCGCCAGGCCCTCAGGGGCGCTTGGCCGATGGCCTGGCGGTTGGCCTCGAGCTCGGCGGTCTGGGTCAGGGCCCAGACCAGCGAGGCGGTCATGGCGGCCAGGTCCAGTGGCGCGTAGTAGCGCGCGAGGTCCCTGCCCACTTCGGGGATAGAGGTCGCGTTCGAGGCCAGGCAAGGCGTGCCGAACCACAGGCTCTCGCCCACGGGCAGGCCCCAGCCTTCGTACAGGCTGGGGTAGGCGCTGAACAGGGCGTGGCTGTAGAGCCAGGCCAGGTCGTCGTCGCTGCAGCCTTCGATCACCAGGATGCGCACGCCTCGCTCGGTGGCTCGGGCCAGCGCGGCCGAGAAAGCCTCCGCCAGCCAGCCCGGGCGCCCGGAGAACACCAGGGTGACGTCACGGCGACCGGTCTGGTCCAGGGCGGCCACCCAGGCGTCGATCAGCCTGGCGCCGTTTTTGCGCCCTTCGACCGAGCCCACGCAGATCACGAAGGGCTGGCCGTCGAGCTGGCGCAGGGCGGGGCGGGCGTTGGCCGGCAACGGCGGGCGGGCGCCTCGGGGCTGTCCTTTGAACTCGTGAGCCAGGGCGGTGACCCCGATGGGCGTCTGGCGCCCGCGCTCTTGCAGGTAGCCAGCCAGGTCGCGGGCGGTGTTTTGCGACACGCACACGAACTGCGTGGTGCAGCGCGCCATCTTCTCGAGCCAGCGGCCGAAGGCGCTGTTGACGCTGCCCTCGTGCAGGTCGGTGCGCAGCACGGGCACCAGGTCGTGGATCATCTGCACGACCTTGCCGCCGCTTGCCGCATGGCGCTCGGCGATGTCGGTGGACCACTCGCGGTTCCAGGCGGTGCCCAGGCAGACGTAGACGTCCGAGGCTTGCAGCGCGATGTCGCGTTGCACACCTTGCTGGCTGGGGTGGCTGGCGGGGGCGCGCAGCAGGCCTTGATCGATCAGGGGGGCCGGGTTCAGCCGGGCCTGCAGCAAGGTGGCGGCCTTGATCAGTTGGCGCTGGATGCGCCGCCAGGTGCCCGGGCCCGGGTGGGCAGCCAGGCGCTGCTTGAGCCGGACCTCGTTGGGCCAGCGGTCGCTGATGTCCTGGCAGCCTCGGCGGTGGAAATCTTCGGGGTCGAACTGCGGCTGCTCGGCCAGGAAACCCAGGTCGAAGGCGTGGCAGCTGCCGCTTTGCTCCACGACCAGGCCCTTGAAAGGCAGGCGCCGGGGCAAGCGCATGATTTCCCACAGGGCGTTGATTTCCACCCGCTGGATGCCGGTCAGCGTGCCGCCCCGCCGCAGGAACAGCATCACGTCGGTGAGGTCGACAAAGATCGTGGTCAAGGAAGGCACCTTTGCTGGTCGGCCTGGGGCCTGACGGTGCCTTGGCCTGTCTTTCGAAGGCTCAAAGTGTAGTGGCTGCGGCGAAGTCGACCGGGCTCAGGGCCAGCTCGATGCAGGTGTGCCGCACATTGGCCAGCTCGGGCTCGCAGGGCTCCAGCAGCGTCAGGCCGTCGTCGAAGGCGGTCTTTTTGAGCGGCAGGCTGGCGCGCCGCCTGAAACCCAGTCGCTCGTGCAATTCGATGACCAGCCAGTTGTAGGACAGCACGCGAGCGGTGATTTCGGCCGAGCCCATCTGCGCGAACAGCCAGGTCAGCAGGGTGCGCTCGGCGTGCTGGATCAGGGTGGGGTGCCCGCCACCCACACCGCGCATGAGGTTGTCGAGCTCGGCGGTGTCCTCGCCGATGCCGGAGAAGCCGCCGTGGCCCACGCAGCGGCCGTCGGCGTCGTGGATGAAAAACAGGATGCGGTCCGGCTCGCCCACCGAGCGCTGCTCAAGGTAGCGCAGGGTGCGCTCGGGCGTGGAGTCGAACTGCGCCATGAACATCTTCATGGCCGCCTGGCGCCACTGGCAGATCAGGCCGATGTGGTGGGCGTCGTTCAGGATCCAGGGGCCGATCGGCACCAGGGAGCCGATGACGGCGCCATCGACTTCGATGGGGATGCGCAGGGCGCGGGCTTGCTCGAGGGTGTCGCCCTTGAGCGCCTGGATGCGCGCGAGGCGGGTGGCGGCGTCGGGCTTCATGCCTTCTTGAAGCGGTGCCCCACCGCGACCGAGCCCAGCGTGATGCGGCGCGGCACCATGTGGCGGGGCAGCCGTTCGGTGAGGTGCTGCATGAGGGCGTCGCGCTCCAGCGTGGCGCCCTCCTTGGTTTGCACCGTCATCTCGACGTGCTGGCCGGTGATGGGGTTGCTGCGAGGCACGGCCTTGGCCAGGCTGACGTCGGGGTGCTCCAGCGCGACGCGTTCGACGTCGGCGGCCATGAACTTGAGCCCGCCCACATTGATGACGTCGGAAACGCGCCCGTTGACGCGGAACCAGCCCTCGTCCTGCTCGACCACGTCCTTGGTGTTGTACCAGCCCTCGTCATCGAAGGGCGAGTCGGCGTTGAGGTAGCCCAGCATGCGGGTCTGCGAGCGGATCTTGAGCACCTGGTCGTCAACGCGCGTCTCGACGCCTTCGCCGCCGACCTTCATGAACAGGCTGTCGCGGGCGCGGGACTTCACGCGCAAGATGCCCAGCTCGCTCATGCCGAAGGTCTGGCGGAAGTCGACCTGGGGCAGCAGGCGGCACAGGGCGTCCAGCGTGGGCTGGTCCATCTTCTCGGTGCCGTAGGTGATGACCTTCAGGCTGGGCGGCACGTCGCCCGGCACCGCGCCACTCATGAGCATCATGCGCAGGAAGGTGGGGGTGGTGGGCAGCAGCTCGACGTCGAAGGCGCGGCAGGCGCGCAGCACCGACTCGATGCTGCGGTCGGTGGCGGCCACCACGGTGCCCCGGTTGAACAGGGTGTGCAGCAGGGTGTTGAGCCCACCGATGTGGTCGAAGAGCAGGAAGTTCAGCGTCTTGAGCGTGGGGCGGGGCTCGTTGAAGCGTTTGAGGAAGTGGGTGAAGTCGTGCAGGATGGCCTTGGGCCGGCCGGTCGTGCCACTGGAGAACAGCACCAGGCCCGGGTGGCCGGCGGCGCGCAGCTGCTCGATGAAGGGGTGTGTTTGACCGTGGGCGCGGCGGCTCACGCCGTCGCCTTGAACGACCACGTCCACCAGGGCGGCGTCGAAGAAGTAGGCGTGGTCGTGGGCCGTGTCCTCGGTCAGCGGCACGACGATGCAGCCGCGATCGAACAGCGTCAGCAGGCGCGAGATGGAGCGGGGCTCGAAGTCGCCGATCAGGGCCACCACGTCACCCGAGCGGACGCTGGCGAGGTCGGACGTGTCCTGCGCCGCCAGGTCGGCGAAGCGCAAGGCGCTGGTTTCGGACACCAGGAAGGGGTCGTCGGTGTGGCCCCAGGTGCGTTGCAGGGTTTCGACCAGGCTCATCAAGCGCCTCCGATGTGAAAGACCTGCCCGCTCAGCGAGGCCGAGCGTTCGTCCAGCAGCAGCTCGACCACGTCGCAAACCGCCGAGGCCTCGAAAGGCTTGCGCAGGATCTGCTGCTCGATGATGCGGTCGATGTTGGCCTGCGGCAGGTTCTTGAGCAGGTCGGTCTGGATGGGGCCGGGCGCGATGCAGTTCACGCGCACGCCGAAGTCGCCCATCTCGCGGGCGAAGCTGCGGCTGAAGCCTTCGACACCGGCCTTGGAAGCCACGTAGACCGACTCGCCCTTGAGCCCCAGGGGCACGGCGATGGTCGAGAAGTTGATGATGGCGCCGGCCTTGTTGCGCGCCAGCATGCTGCCAAAGCTCTGGCAGGTGTGGATGGTGCCCATCAGGTTGGTTGCCACGATGCGTTGGACCACGGACGGCGGGGTGGTCAGCGCCAGGTTCATCGAGGCGATGCCGGCGGCATTGACCAGGCCGGTGATGACCGGGGTGTGGGCCTTGACGGCGCGGGCGGCAGCCTTGACCTGCTCGGCATCGGCAACGTCGCAGGCGAAGGCTGGGAAGGGCAGGTCGTCGGTGTGGCGGGCCAGGCCGAAAACGGGCAGACCCTTGGCAATGAGCCGCTCGGCGATGGCGCGACCCAGGCCGCGGCTGGCGCCGGTGACGACGATCATGCGGCCCCCTGGCTCTGGCGGATGAACTCGTCGGCCAGCGCGCCTGCGGTGCGGAAGATGCTGCGCGAGCGGGACATGGCGGCTTCGGAGGTCCAGTCGAACTCGAAGCCGTGCTCGCCGGCCAGGTCTTCCAGGCTCAGGCACAGCTCGACCAGGCGCATGGAGTCGAGCACGCTGCCGTCGCCGATGAGGGGGGTGGTGTCGGTGACGGGCGTGCCGGCCTCTTGTGCCAGTTTTGCGATGGCGGCGAAGACGGTGTCGCGCAAGGGGCTTGTCGGCTTTTGGTGTGTCATGGCAAGTTCTTTGGATAGTTTTGCGACCTTTGCGGGATCGAGTCGGCGATTGAGTTTCAGTCAGTCCGTGTTTTCTATCCGAGTTGTAGGCGGGCCTTCGGCTTCAGTAGGTTCTGTTGTGGGCTGCCATCGTATCAAAGTCATAATTCTCGATTTGCAGACAGAGACCATCTGCGCCCCCAGACCTCCGCGGCGGGATGCAGTTGTCGCATTAACCTCTGATAGGAAGTCATCGTGACCGAAGCACGCAAGATCCCCTTCAATCGACCGTACATGACGGGAAAGGAGCTTCACTTCATAGCGTCGAGTCACGCCAACGGGAAATTGGCCGGTGACGGTCCGTTCACCAAGCGATGCCATCAGTGGCTGGAAGAGCAGTCTGGAGCACACAAAGCGCTGCTGACGCATTCATGCACCGCCGCACTTGAAATGGCGGCTCTCTTGCTGGACATTCAGCCTGGTGATGAGATCATCATGCCGTCGTACACGTTTGTCTCAACCGCAAATGCATTTGTGCTCCGAGGCGCGGTGCCTGTTTTTATCGACATCCGGCCTGACACCCTCAACATCGATGAGACGCTGATCGAGCAAGCCATCACGCCACGCACACGGGCGATCGTGCCAGTCCACTATGCAGGCGTCTCTTGCGAAATGGACGCGATCATGGGCATCGCCAAACGCCACAACCTGGCAGTTATCGAGGATGCAGCGCAAGGCGTGATGTCTTCCTACAAAGGGCGCGCACTGGGTAGCATTGGCGACCTGGGTGCCTACAGTTTTCACGAAACCAAGAACGTCATTTCGGGCGAAGGTGGGGCGTTGCTGGTCAATGATGAGCGCCATGCCCTTCGCGCCGAAATCATCCGAGAGAAAGGCACCAATCGCGGTCAGTTCTTCAGAGGTGAAGTCGACAAGTACACATGGCAGGACATCGGTTCATCCTTTCTGCCGGGCGAACTCATTGCCGCCTTCCTTTGGGCGCAACTGGAAGACGGCAAGGCCATCACGGAGGTCCGCCTGGCAAGCTGGGACGTCTATCACCAGGCAATCGCTTCCATCGAGAACGAAGGTTGGCTGCGCCGTCCCATCGTCCCGCAAGAGTGCGCGCACAACGCTCACATGTATCAGGTCCTTCTGGCGGAACACGTGGATCGACAAGCGCTCATTGCTGGCATGAATGCCTCTGGCTTCAACCTGGTCTTCCACTACGTTCCACTTCACTCGGCTCCAGCCGGCCTGCGTTATGGACGGACTGGCTCTGAAATGGGCGTCACCGATGATCTTTCTGCGAGGCTGGTCAGGCTTCCCCTTTGGGTGGGGCTGGAGGTGAGCGAGCAAATGCGCCTCGTAGAGCATTTGAAACACCTGCTGCCTCAATGTGTGATCCGATGAGTCGCGGAGCCCTCAACACAAATTGGCCCCAGAGTGTTGCGTTGATGGGCATCACGTTCAGCTTCGCAGGGCTCGCGATCTGGCTCTACACACGTTTCCTGCCTGGCGCTTTCTCATCTGACGCGGCAGTACAAGTGCTGCTGGCCCAGCTCCTTTTGGACAGTCACGCATGGATATCGACACAGTGGCTGTATCCGAACGGGGACATCTTTGCCATTGGGCCCCACCTTCTGTCCATGGCATTGATGCCGTCATTGGGCGTCAGCCTGGCAAACCTGACTTGGACCGCCGTTCTCACATTCACGTCGCTTTGGCTCTGCCTGCTTCTTTGCCTCATCGGCATGGGCTTCAGCAAGCGCGGAGCCATCACAGCAGCCTGTGCTGCATTGGCATGCGTGACCGATTTCCACGCCGAGTTCATCTATCAACAAGCGGGCTACCCGTTTTTGATGGTGCTGTACTTCACGGCGTTCACCCTGCATGCACGCCTGCACCAGGCCAACAAAATTTCTTCCTCCGCACTTCATCAAGACGCGTGGAAAGTGCTGATCCTGGCAGCCATCATTGTTGCGGCAACCGTTTGTAATCCTTCGAGAACCGCAGCCTATCTCGTCGTCCCGATGATGGTGCTGGACGGACTGGCGGTGCGCTCGTCGCCAACTCGTCGACTGGCAACCTTGGCTGTGATGGTCGTGGCCCTCATCGTCGGCTACGCCATCTACCGGTTCTGGATCCAACAAGGCATTCACTTCTCGCTGCCCAGCGGCTTCAGGCACATCAGCCTGGACGGCAAGCGCATGTTCCTGCAATTGAGGACCGTCCTCCAGTACCCGGCGTTCGTGTTCTCTGGTTTTGCCATGTCGGCCTTGGGCATCCTGCTGTCGTTGGGCCTGAGCATTTCCGGGTGGGTACTGTGGCGCAACCGCTCAGCAATCCCGCAGGCAGGTCGCCATGTTGGTAGGCTGGCTATGTGGCAATCCGCTTTCGTGCTCGCGGGTGGACTGCTGAGCGGGTTGTTCCTGGATCGATACTCTGTGAGGTACTTCCTTCCAGCGGCAATTCTGCTCGGAGCAATCCTGTGCGCTTCGGCCTTCGATGAACTGGGGCATCGGAAAAACCGAACAGCGCTGATCCTGCTGACGCTGTGGGGTGCTGTGATCCTCAATGGGGTGGCGACCTTGCCACAACTCGTGGCCAAAGTCCGTGAGTCTGGCCCCGTGAGGCTGCCACATGTCTTGCACCCGGTCGTCGCGGCCATCGAAGAAAGAGGCTTGACACTCGGCTTTGTTGAGTGGGACGCCAATGTCATGAACGTGCTTTCGGAGGGGCGCGTTCAGTTCTGCCAAACGACCTATCGTGATCAATTGCTCCCCTTCAAGTGGAACGTTCCTACTTGGTGCTACGACCCCAGCGCCATGCCCGATCGCCTGTTCTTCGTCCTCAAGCCACAGCACGACGCTGCGGCTCGTCAGGCTGTCAGGAACACCCTGCCCAACCACCCCATCGAGCAGTTTTCGATCAACGGCTATGAGGTACTCGTGTATCGCACATCAGACACTCCGCTCGACTGGCTTGCCTATCCCGTACCAGATGGCCCGGATCTGGCCTTGCCCTGGCAAGCACCGGCCGCCAACCCACAGATGTTCTCGAGAGTGCTCAAGACTTCTGTTGGTCGCACATTCGAGTTTCAAGGGCACCCGGGGGAAGTGGTATTCGGCCCCTATGTCAACCTTGAAAAAGGCCATTACAAGCTGACCTGGATAGGCGTTTTCTCTGCCAAGGACTGGGCGCAGTTGAACTTCCGCGTGCAGTCCTCCAATGGCAAAAAAGTTTTTGCTCAGCTCCACCCCGTGCTCGCGAGTGAGCAAGTAAAGCCACTACGCTCGATCTCAATCGAATTTGAAATGCCTCGCGCAAGCGGTGGCGTGAACTTCCTCGTCGAACAAACCGGCACAGCGCAAGGCACGCTCAACAGTTTCACCCTAGAGCGCATCAGCCGGCAATCAAAAACACAGGTGACCGAATGAATCACCCCACCCCTTCGTCCACACGCCCCGACCCCTTTCTGACCGCGGTGATCCCCGTGTACCGGTCCGCCAACATGCTTGCGCGCCTGCACCAGCGTTTGACCGCTGTGCTGGACGGGTTGAACAAACCTTACGAAATCCTCCTCGTGGAGGACTGCGGAGGCGACGATTCATGGGACGTGATCCAACAGTTGGCTCAAAAGGACCAGCGAGTTCGCGGTTTCAAGCTGGGCAAGAATTTTGGCCAGCACAACGCTCTGCTGTGCGGCATCCGTGCTGCTCATGGACAGATCATCATCACCCTTGATGACGATCTCCAGAACCCGCCGGAAGAGATCCCCGTGCTGCTCAGTAAGCTGTCAGAAGGGCATGACGTGGTTTACGGAACCCCCGTCCGCCAGCAACATGGCGCGTTAAGAGACATGGCCTCGACCATCACCAAGATTGCCCTCCAGAGTGCGATGGGAGCAGAGAACGCGTCGAAAATCAGCGCGTTCAGGGTGTTCAGGACGCGCTTAAGGGAAGCGTTCGAAACCTGCAACGGCCCGGAAGTGAGCATCGATGTCCTGCTGACCTGGGGCACCACTCGATTCAGCCACATACCGGTGAGACAAGATGAGCGAACCGATGGAGTTTCTGGCTACACCGCACGCAAACTCCTGACGCACGCCACCAACATGATGACGGGCTTTTCGTCCGTCCCCTTGCAGATTGCCAGCTGGCTGGGTTTCATGTTTGGAATCCTGGGCATGGCTGCCCTCGGATACGTGATTGTCAACTACACGTTCAGCGGCAAAGCTGTGCCAGGGTTCACCTTCCTGGCATCGATCATCTCCATCTTTGCCGGCGTTCAGCTGTTCACGCTGGGCATCTTTGGCGAATACCTTGCCCGCATTCACTTCCGAACCATGTCTCGCCCTGCTTACCTTGTCAGCGCCTCAACCGACTGGACATCAGGCGAAACAGAATGATCAACAAGTCCGTGGCGATTTCCTTGCTGCGATATGGCATCGTAGGCCTGAGCGCGAATGGCGGCATGTACCTGGGATACCTGCTGGCCACGCATCTGGGGTTGCCCCCCACCATGGCCATGACCATCCTGTACGCCTGCGGGACACTGGCCACGTTCTTCTTCAACCGTGCCTGGACCTTTCAGGCGACACCTGATCGCCAAATGCTTGTGCGCTACTTAGGCGCCTATGCAATCGGCTACGCCCTGAACTGGGGACTGCTGACCCTCATGACCGAGCGACTCGAGGTCTCGCACCAGATGGCGCAAGCCTTCTGCATCGCAGTCGTGGCGATTGCCCTGTTCGTGCTGATGCGAACATGGGTCTTTCCAAATCAAGTGACAGCTCACAGCAACCCAACCGAAAAGCCATGAAACGCTGCCTCTACTGCCAGGCCAATCACGATGCAGAGAGCTGGGAATGCCCCCACTGCAACAACGCACCAGTCACACTGCAAGGTAAGCCATCGTTCGCGCCCGATCTGGCAAAGCAATGCAGCGGTTTCAGGCCTGAATACTTCGCGACACTGGCCTCGCTGGAGCAACAAAATTTTTGGTTCACCGCTCGCAATCGCCTCATCCTGTGGGCCATTGAGAAGCACTTTGTAGATTTTGATAGTTGCCTTGAGATCGGGTGCGGCACTGGGTTCGTACTCTCAGGCATCGCCCAATCGTTCCCGGGCAGACGCTATGCCGGCAGCGAGGTGTACAGCGAGGGACTGAGCTTCGCTGAAAAGCGACTACCTCGCGGCACAAGCCTGTTCCAGATGGATGCACGCAAGATGCCATTCGACGCCGAATGGTCATTGATCGCTGCGTGCGACGTGCTGGAACACATCGACGATGACGAGGGGGCGCTCAGGGAAATCCACCGCTCCCTACGTCCCGGCGGCGGCTTGCTCCTAACGGTGCCTCAGCATCAATGGATGTGGAGCAAGCAGGACGACCATGCGTGCCACGTACGCCGCTATTCAAGAGAATCCCTGCTTGTAAAAATGCAAAATGCAGGATTTGAAATCCTGGGAGCCACTTCGTTCGTGTCGTTGCTGCTGCCTGCTATGTGGCTGTCTAGGCGTGTTCAAACGCAAACAACGACGACTCTCGATCCCATGCGGGAGTTGAGACTTGCCTGTTGGCTCAACACCAGCCTGGGCTACGTGATGTCGGTTGAGCGTCAATTGATCCAGTGGGGCGTTAACATGCCGGTTGGAGGGTCTTTGCTGGTGTTCGCGCGCAAAATTTAGCTGCAGTTCCCAGCCGCCTGCCCCTCGTTCTGGGTGCTTCAGGGTTTTGCATGCCGAATGAGGTCAGGGCGTAGTTTTATCGCGCGACAGCTATTTAATTCGATTGTGCCAGGCGCGTGCGCATCGTGATAGTGAAGAAACTATTTTCTTGCTTAAAAATGAAAAAAAAATGGAGTGCGAAATTTTGGTGCTGGGTCAAAGGTATCCCTGCGAAGCCAGAGCATCGACCCGTAGTGGGGGGTGTTTACTTTGATATAACGGATGTCGTTCACTTTGCCATGCGCGAAAATCGGGTGACCGGTATTCAGCGCGTGCAGATTCGAATGGTGAACGCATTCGCCGAGTTGCGAGGCGAGAGCACGTTCATTGCTTATGAAGATCCCCTTGATGGGAGGATGACGGTTTTGCCGGCGCGGGGGCTTTTGGGCGGAGTCGAATTCGATGCGGTCCTGCTTCTTGCCAAGCTTGGCTTGATCAGTTGGCGCAGGTTTCCCAAGAAAAAGCAGATTGTTGGCTTGCTTGAGGGTAAGCCCGGTCGCTTTCGAGTCTGGGGTGAGCAGCTCAAAGTCTACGCGATGGCTTTTTTCTCTCCATTGAAGTTAAGCCAGAAAGGCATTTTGACTGCAGGGCGATCGAGTCGTGGTCTGCGGATCTCCAGTGAATTTGTCTCGACCGGTTTGGGTGGGTGCGCGCTTGTTTTCTTGGGTACAAATTGGAAATATGCGGGCGTGCATCGGTTTGCTTCTCTTGCTAAAATGGAAGGCTGCCGTGTATATCAACTCGTGCACGACCTGATCCCAATCAGGCAGCCTCATTTTTGTGGGGGGGCGGTTACCGCGGATTTTTCTGGTTTTTTGGATGCGTCCTTGATGTTCGCGTCGCACTATCTGGCCGTTTCGGATTACACGGCAAGGGATCTTGCTGCCTACCTGTCCTCAAAGGGCTTTCGTCGGTCCGTGGAGGTTTTGAAGCTGGCGCACGAATTCTCAGGTTTCAGCCGAGGGGAGGTCTTGGATCCGCCTCCGGGGGTGAGTAAGCCATATTTTCTATTTGTGGGTACGCTGGATCGCCGCAAGAACATTGAGAATTTGTTGCAGGCGTGGTTGCGCCTGAAGGATGAATCGAGCGATGCGATGATGCCTGCTCTGGTCATCGCAGGCAAACCTGGCTGGGACAGTGCTGATTTCTTTGATGCATTGTGCGTCAGCGGCGAATTGGGGCGTTCGATCGTGTACGAGCGTGCACCTTCGGATGAGTTGCTTGCGAGGCTGTATGCCAACTGTGAGGCTGTCATTTTGCCAAGTTATGCGGAGGGCTGGGGTTTGCCTGTTGGAGAAGCCGCTTGGTTTGGCAAGCCCAGCATCATCTCCAATTGCTCCTCGCTGCCTGAAGTCTGTCCCGACTTGTCGTTTTTGCTCGATGGACTCGATGCGGAAAGCATTGCGCAGGGCGTGATGCGTTTCATGGCCCGGGGCAAAAAGCTTTCCTCCTCGGACGGGGTCTGGCGCAGCGCCAGTTCGGTGTCGCTGCGCACATGGCGAGACGTTGCTTGCAGGCTTTCGGAAGTCATCGATGCGGATGAGCGCATGGATGATCGAATCAATTTGATTGGATGAAGTGAGAGTGACCTGCCCGGTTTCTTCGCTCCATTGATTCCTGGGAAGATGGCTCCCATCCTGCGAGGGTAATCCCCCCGCAAAACCAGCGCAGTGAGAAGTAGAGGTTTTCGAAGGAAAATTTCTACCATGAAGAAGTCCCGATTCACCGACAGCCAGATCATCGAGGCGCTCAAGCGCGTAGAGGCCGGCCTTGCCGTGCCAGAGCTGTGCCGCGAGATGGGCGTCAGCACGGCCACGTTCTACAAGTGGCGCTCGAAGTTCGGCGGCATGGATGCCTCGCTGATGGCGCGCATGAAGGAGCTGGAGGAAGAGAACCGCCGGCTACGCAAGATGTACGTCGAAGAAAAGCTCAAGGCCGAAGTGGTCTCGGAGGCACTCGCAAAAAAGTGGTGAAGCCATCTCGCCGCCGCGAGATGGCTCAAAGGGCTGTGCAGGAACGAGGCATGTCGATACGCGCGGCATGCCTGGCCTTCCGGATCAGCCAGGCTTGCTACCG
>NZ_DCXA01000083.1:2025-15181 GCF_002328915.1 Aquabacterium sp. UBA2148 | reverse complement strand
GAGGAAATCACCGTGGTCGACGAGCCGTTGGCACCCTCAGGCGATGCGCTGCCTGGGGACTTGCTGGTGGGCTTCAAAACTTTCCCAAGACGCAAATAGATCAGCACAGCAAAGCAGACCCAGAACGCTTTCTGGAACGTTTCCACGATGAGCAGGCTGTGCGCGATGGAGAAAATCAGCAGCACGCCGGTGAGCAGCCCCAAAACCTTTTGCAGGAAGTTGCCGTCCTGCCTGGCGCTGCGCATCACCCATTCGGCGAAAAAGCCAAGCAGGAGCATGACGAGGGGCACACCTGTCCAGCCCACGTCCAGGGCCAGGTCGCGCAGCAGCGTTGGCCAGACGTTGTCGCCATAGCCCATGACGCGCAGGTAGCGTGTCGCTTCCATGCGGATGTCCTGGATGGTCATCTGGTCCCTCACCTTGCCCATGCGCCGCATGGCGAAGGTTGCAGGCCCGGTGAAGTTGTACTGCCCCCAATACGGGCCAGGGAACTGCCCGTTGGGCATGTCGTAGTAGTAGACCAGGGTGGTCAAGGGCACCGTGACGTAACTGAAGCTCAGCAGCGCGTACTGCAACTCCTCGGTGTTGCCGATCAGCTCCTCGACGAGAGGGGTTGGCGATGCCCGGTGATACTGGTAGAGCGACACCATGGGCGGTGTCTCGCCGCCACGCTCCTTGATGAAGGCCGTGGCGAAAAACCAGACCAAGGCCGCCGCGCCGAAAATCAGCAAGGTGTAGACCGCGCCCTTGGCCCGACCCAGGCTTCGATCGATGAAGCGAAAGATGAAGCGCTGCGGGTCCATCATCGCGCCCATCAACGCGCCCAGCACAAGCAGGATGATGCCCAAGCGCCCGCCCTGAATCATCAGCGCGTTGAACGCCACCAGCAGGATGGACAACAGCGCGCCTGCGATCAGCAAGCGGAACTGCCAACGCTTGAGGTCAAGTTTGGTCGCCACGCCAGCGGTGACCAGGCAAACGTAGACGGTCGAGGCCGATGCGAGGAACTCAAAGGACGCCAGCGGGCCGCCTCGCAAGATCATCGCATTGGCCACTTTTTCGACGCGGATGGTTTCCAGCCCCTCGCCGCTCAGGCGTTGCCACAGCCCCACCTTGCTGGTTGCCAAGCCGTCGTAGATGGCCGAGAAGGTGCCAAACAGGCCGATCAGGCCAATCGCAACCAGCATCGGCAAAGTGATCTTCAACTCATCTGCGGCAGCGCCCTTGGGACGACTGGCGCGGGGCACCAGCAGCACCCCGATCAGGAAGGCGGTGTGACAAAGCAGGATGTAGAGGATGTGCCGTGCCTCGACGTGCTCGCGGTTGATGAAGATCGGCAGCGCGTAGGCGATGCTCTGGATCACCCAGGTGCCCGTCAGCAGCACGACCGGATCGGTGTACCAAACCACGTTCTGACGGCTCAGCTTCAGCATGCCGCGGCGGATCAACACCAGCGACAACAGCAGCGCCGCCAGCACATACCCCATTTCATTCATAAGCATGTCCTCGCGTGTGGCTCACCGTGCGCGCGCCCATTGTTTGCTGCCCTGGTCGAACCGGATGGCATTGTCGTAGCCCAGCGCCCTGATGGCAAAGGGGGGCAGGCTGGCCAGCACCTTGTCTGCCAGGATGAGAGTGCGATCTGCCAGCGAAAGCGGGCCATCGCAGACCTGCGTCAGCTCAGCAAAATAGCGGTCCTTGGCCTCCGACAGCTGACCGGGCTGGATGCTGAAGGCGGCCAGGGCGCTGTTGACGGCCAGCAGCTGGTTCTGGCGCGACATGCACACCCAGAGGTAATAGTCCCCCACCAGCTTGAGCTGCCGCAGGCGCGGCACGTCCACGCTGGACCACAGGCTGCTGCGCCAGAACGTCGACTCTTGCTGGATGTAGGGCAACCGTGGGCCGTAGGCACCGCGCTGGATCAGCCCCGACCAGTAACGCCGGGTGCGTTCGACCTGGAACACCTGGCCCCGCTCATTGCGCAACACGGAAAGTCCGGTGAGCCAGTTCACCGTCGGGTCTTCCAGGGATTCAGCGACGACATCGAATGCCCACGGGAAGTACATGTCCCCGGCGTTGATGTAGGACTGCACCTCGCCGGTTGAACGTTCGAACCCTTTGGCCACGGCGTCGTACATGCCCCGATCGCGTTCGCTGATCCACGTGATGCGCGGGTCGTTCAGCGAGGCCAGGTACTCCGGTGTGCCGTCTTGGGAGCCACCATCAACGATGATGTATTGCAGCTCGGCCCGGCCTTCGAGGAAGGCGCTCTGGTTCAGGACCGATGCGATCGTCTCTGGCAGGAAGGGCCGCGCGTTGTAGCAAGGCGTGACCACCGTGAACTTACGCGGGCGCATGCACTTCTCCTGTCGCGTGCGAGATGGGGCCTTGCGATGCCTGCCTGAGCACCTCGACCACGCGCCCGATGCGACGGCCGTCGTAGCAAGCGCGTGCCGCGTCGCGCTGTTCCTTCTGGCCTGCAGCCCCAGCCTGGCGTTGCACGATCAGTTCGGCGAACACGGCGGGGTCGTCCGAGATGCCAAAGCACTGCTGCCCCGCTTCGGCCAGACCGGTCATCGCGATGGGGGTTGCCACCAGCCCAGCCGGTGTGAAGAGCATCTCGATGCACTTGGTGTAGACGCCGCTGCCAGCAAAAACCGGGTTGATGAGGACGCGAGCGCTGCGCAAGATGGGCTCGGCTTCAGGCGGGTTCTCGATCAAGGCGACACCCGCTCGTTCAGCCGCTGCGCGCACCTCCGGGGACGGACGTGATCCAGCGATGAAGGCCTTGAGGTCGGGCAAGCGCTGGCGCAGTTGAGGCACCACTTTGTCGAGGAACCACACGATGCCCTCGACGTTGTTGGGCTGGTAGAGGTTGCCCAGGTAACCCACGTGATAGCCCGGTGACCAATCGGCCTCCTGGCTGACCCGCTGTGCCCAGTTCTGCTCGACCACCAGGGGCAACCATTCACCGTGGCGGTGGCCGCGGGCATGCCAATGTTTGGCGTCATCGGGGGAGCAGTCGAAATACCAGGCGGAGCTTGAAAAAATCGACTCTTCGAGCTCGTCGATGCCCTGGACGTTGAGCCAGGTGTTGACCCGCTCTTTGATGCCCTTGGCCCGCTCGTGGATGAAGCGTGCGTAGCGGGACTCGATGTTGTGGGACCGGTAGACGATGCGCAGCTCAAAGGCCTTGGCGATCTGCTGTGCAGCCGAGTAGGCGAACGGGCCCTCCAGCAGCAGGGCCTGAGGACCAAAGCCCTTCAGGTCAGCCTGGACCTGGGCCCAGTCTGACGGTGTCAGCAGGCGACGGCGAGCATAGCCAGGCAGGCCGAGGGTGAGGTGCGAGTTGGCGAACTTGCCTTTTTCGTCGAGCACCGTGAGCGAATGCAGCATTTGCCGCATGGGCGAGTCGGCCGCAGGCACCTCTTCGCCCAGCGCTGCGTTGCGCCAGCAAACGAGGTGGATCAGCACCCCTTGCGCGGCCAGGGCCTGCAGGCGGCGCCACACATCGAGGCGACCGCCGTGGTTCATCGGATAAGGCAGCTCGTGGTAGACCACCACGAGGCGCAGCGGGGTGGATGCGGCACTCATGCGCTCAGCTCGCTTTCTGCATGGCTTGCATCACCGCCTCGGACTCGGCCTGTGCCGCAGCGTCCATGCGCTTGGCCAGGGTGGGTGTCCAGGTGTGGTGCAGCATGGTGAAGGTCCAGCCGTCCTGCTCGGCTTGCGACAGCAGGTACTCCAGCACGTCGCCGTGGACGGACTGCACGTACTTCTCGGGGTTTTCGCGCGGCACGAAGTGGTCGAAGAACGCAGGGTGTGCGGCCTGCAGCGTGGGCATCAGCTCGGTGTAGCTCTGCTTTTGCGAGTTGGACCAGAACAGCTGGTCCTTCGGCGCACGGCCATCAAAGCCCCACAGGCCCACGTGCTTGCTCAGGTTGCAGCCCAGCGGCAGCAAGAGCTTGTTGAGCACATTGCCCAGCGGAGGCAGCGAAAAGTTGATGGCGAGGTCGTCGTGCACGCGCGTCTGCGTGCCGTTGGGGATGGGCACCAGGCGATTCGCGTAGGCGCTGAACTCGCGCCTGACGATGAAGTCGAAGTAGTCTGGGTATACAAACAGCACGTCGGGCGACTCGCCCAGGCGCGCATGCAGGTCTTTGCGAAAGGCCCGGGCGAATTCGGTGAAGCCGAAGTGGTAGATGGCGTCCCCGGCTGCGACGATGTGCGGCTGGATGTGGTGCCACAACTCGGCATCTCGCACGATGGTGTTGCAGACCACACGAGCGCCGTCCTGCCAGTCGCGCCCACGCGCCCGCTCCAGCGAGGGGCCGGTGCCGAACACGGTGCAGCGCTCGAAGCCTTGGGCCTTGATGGCCTGGATGTGCTTGAGCAACCGCGCCTGCGCGACGTCCTGGTCCTGGATGCCATGGACGTAGGTGCCCGCTTCGCACCAGCTCCAGCCGTCCATCGGGTTGCGGATGTGGTCGACGTTGAAGATGCCGCCGTGCAGGCGTGCCCAGCCTGGCAGGTCATCGAGGGTGGTGCCAAAAAGCAGAACAGGAGCCGGCGACAGCAAGGTGCCCAGGCCGAAGTGGCGCGTGACGCGGATGTCGGTGCGGGCCTGCGGAAAGAAGTACGCCGCGCGAGCCGTCACTTCCTTGATCTCATCAGGGGTGGCGTTGGGCGCGACGATGCTGACGCGAGAGCTGCGCTGCGAGCCAGCGAAGGCATGAACCAGGGCCGAGAAGGTGCCCTTGATGGCTGCTTTGAGGGATGAGGTGAACTTAGCCATGGAACCAGTGGATGGCGAGGGCGGACATGCCGGTCAGCAGGACCAGGGGGCCGAGCGACGTGCCCTTCTGAAAGGACAGGGCGCCGAAGTTGAACGCCCTTGACGAATGCCAGATGGCGTAGGTGCTGTAGAAGCCCAGGTTGACCACCAGCATGGCCAGTGGCAGGCCGATGGCGCCTTGCCAGCGATAGAGGGCAAAAGCCAGAACGATCAGCAGCACGCCGGTGACGCCGTTGGCGATGTGCCAGACGATGTGGTTGGTCAGGCTGTAGAGCTGGATGTGGAGCGCCCCAACCCGCTCGGCAAAGAAAGCCAGGGACATGACGCACCAGAAAAGTTCCGAGACGAACTGAACCTGGCTGCCCGTGAGCCGCAAGGCCACCGGCACGACGAACATCACGGCGACGGCGCCCAAGGCGTAGACCCACAAAGACCATGACAGCCCGCGTTTGGCCAGCGCCAGTTGTTCATCCCGGTGCCCGCTGGCCTGCAATTCGGCCAGCCGGGGCAGCTTGCTGTAGAAGGGGGCAGCGCTGAACTGTGTCACCACGGTCATGATGCGCAAGGCCAGCAAGTAGGCGGCGACCTCCGCTGCAGGTGCGACCTGGCTGTACATCACGCCACTGAACTGGATGATGCCGTTGCTCATCAACATGCCGATGCCACTTCGCCAGGCGGCGGGCCACAGGCTTTGCATCACGTCCTGGTGCGGCGTTGAAGGGGCCTGCCGCAGCGCGGGCATGAAGGTGTAGAGCAGGCGACGCAAGCGCCAGGTGTTGAAGAGCAGCCAGAGTTGGTTGCTGATCACCAATGCCAGCAGACCGCCATCGAGCATCAGCACCACGAACGAGCAGGCGATCTGACCCGAGGCTGTCAGGATTTCCCATCTTCGCATGGTGGCCACCTGATTCAACCCCTGAAGGGCCGAGCCGTAGACCTGCCCCCAGATCGCGGCCAAAGAGGTGCTGGCAACCAGCACCCAAGCCAGCCAGGCAGGGCCCGCCTCGGGCAATTCACCCATGGGTTTGACCAGGGCAAGGGTGCCGCCAACTGCCAGGAGGACGACGGCGAACAGGCCACATCGCACATACAGCCAACGCAGCGTACCGTAGACCGTCCGCAGCGTTTCCGGGTTGGCTGCCGACGATTGCCGATCCCGCTTTTCCTGCATGCGCGACAGGTCAGCCAGCGATGCGCCACCGTTGGCATACGCCAGCATGCGTGAGAAGGTCGGCGCAAGGCCGAAGTCAAGCAGCAGCAAGAGCGTGCTCAAGGTTGCAAACAATTGCCAGATGACGATCTCACCGGGTGAGAACTTCACCAGGACCAGCGGCAGCACCAGCATCACCGACATCAGGCGCGTGGCGAGGCTCCCCCAGGTCGTGAACGTCGGGGAGTTCCACAGTCGATCAACGAGGTGTTTCACCTTCTGGCGGACACCTTGCGAAGGGGTCAGCGCTTCCACTGGACGTTTTCCCGGATGACCTTCGCCGGGATGCCGGCAGCGATCGCACGTGCGCTGATCTCCCGCGTCAGCACACTGGCTGCAGCCAGGATGGCGCCTTGCCCCAGCTGACTGCCCTTGAGGATCATGCAACGTGTGCCCACCCAAACGCGATCGCCGATCGAGATGTCTGAGCTGGGGTTGATGTGCGTTCCCTGGGCATCAAAAATCGGGTGCGAATCGGACGTTCGCACTTCGATGCCGTAACTGAACATGCATTCGCGACCGATGGTGAGCCGACTGGGTTCACCCCTTGCCAGCAGGACGTTGGGCTGATTGGGTTTGCCCAGGATGGTCGTGCCGGCTGCGATGGTGATTTCCGAATCGTTGGCGAGGATCGAAATGTCCGTCCATGTCAGGCAAGCCGTCGCATCGATTCGAATGCGGTTGTTGCTGCCCTGGATGTTGATCGATGAATCTCGCAGCTCGCCATTCAGGCAAAGCTCATTCCCATCGCCCTGGATGTTGATGGACAGCTGTCGGTGAGCGCGCACCGAAGCCATCTGCAATTTGTTGCGTCGGCCTTGCGTGCTCAGGCGATTGCGGAAAAAAGCGAGCTTGAGCTTTGTCGCGATCGGGGGAGTGCCGTGGGCTGTCAACTCGACCGCAGCTGCTTTTTTGAGGATAGCGCGTAGCATGGCCAACACTCACACCGGGTCGTGCAGGCGACCGCTGATGCCGCCCGACAGGTCGAGGCAGGCCCCGGTCATGAAGGGGCTGCGGTCCGAACACACGAAGGCCGCCAGTTCGGCGACCTCTTCGGGCGTGCCGATGCGACCGATGGGATGGTGAGCCTCGAGTTGCGCAAACGCTTGCGGTTGGCCATCGAAACCAGCCTTGAGCATCGGGGTGCCGATGGCAGCCGGGCAGATGGCGTTGACGCGCACCTGGCCGCCCAGGTCAACCGCCATGGCGCGCACCATGCCCGACAGCGCCGACTTGCTGGTGGCGTAAGCCACGAAGCCGGGTTTGGTCAGCCGCTCATGGATGCTGGAAATCGCCAGCACGCTGCCATGACGTGCCTTGAGCTCGGGCAGGAATGCCTGAGTCAGCCAGAAGGGCGCCATCAGGTTCACGTTGAGCGTGGTCTGCCAGTCATCGGCTGAGAGCTCGGCCGTCGGCTTGACCACCTGGAAGGCCGCGTTGTGAACGATGGCAGACAGCTCGCCGCGCGTCTCGGCGCGCAGCGCGGCAATCAGCGCGGCGCCGCCGGCCGTCTCCGGGCTGGACAGGTTAGCCAGGCTGCCCACCACGTGCCCAGCGCGCTCCAGCGCCACGCGATCGGTGGAGACCACCCGCCAGCCTTGGGCCTCGAACGTGGCGACGAGCGCTCGCCCGATGCCGCCTGCGGCACCGGTGATCAACGCGACGCGCTCGCCCTGCGTGCTCATGGCTTGGCCACGCCCAGGAAGCCGAACAGCGTGTCGATGGCGTGCAGGCTGCAGCGGATGACACCGTCAACGGTGTTCGAGCCGTTGTGCGAGCCGAAGATGGTGTTCGGCATGCTGCGCAGTGGCGAATCCATCGGCAGGGGCTCGACCTCGAACACGTCGAGGCCCACGGAATGCACGACGCCGTCCTGCATGGCTTTGATCAGTGCCGGCTCGTCGATCAGCGGGCCACGGGCCACGTTGACGATGCGCACGCCCTGCTTGACTTGCTTGAGCACGTCGGCGTTGAGCATGTGGTGGCTGCTGGGCGTGAGCGCGCAGGTGAAGGCGATGAAGTCGGCCTCACCGATGCGCTGCGGCCAGGGCGCCATTTCGACGCCAGCGGGAGGCGTTTCCTTGTAGAACGGGTCGTAGGCGACGATCTTCATGTCGCTGGCCAGCGCGCGGCGGGCCAGGTTGCGGCCGATGTCGCCCATGCCGACGAGGCCCAGCGTGCGGCCCGACAGCGACAGGCCACGTGGCTTGGGCCATTCGCCGTTGCGCACGCCACGGTCGATCTGGAAGGTCTCGCGCGCCAGGGCGGAGATGTAGGACATGCCCACATCGGCCACCTCGCCGCCGAACATGTTCGGGCAGTTGATGATGGGGAGCCCCAAGTCCTTGCAGGCGGCGAAGTCGACGTTGTCGACGCCGATGCCCCACTTGACGGCGGCCTTCAAGTTGCCGGCCTTGCCAGCGGTGAACACCTCGCGGTTGGCGGGGTCGTCACCGATGATCCAGCCGTCGTGCTGGGGCACGAGCTGCTTGAGCTCTTCGACGCTCAGGGTCTGGACCACGTTGGGCGTGGTCAGCTCGACGCCGGCCTTGGCGAAGATCGGACGGAACTCGTCGATCATGCGCAGCATCGGGGGGCAGGTCACGAGGACTTTCATGGCTCAGGCTCCCTTGCTGGCGTTGCGCGCGACGTACATGGACATGGCTTCGGCCATTTCCCAGCTCTCGGCGTCGTCGATGTCGATGGATTCGGTCTTGCGCTGCTCCAGCATGCGGGCCTTCAGGCCAATGCGGGCGTTGGCTGCGGCAAAGCTCTGGCCGGTGAAGACGAAGAGGTTGGAGTTCTCTTCGAACCAGGGCTCGAGGTCTTGCGTGCGGATCAGGTTCTTGGGGTCGTGGTTCACCGCGCTCATGTCGGCACGGTAGAAACGCGTCTGGTGCTTGTTGACGGTGAACACCGAGTCGTGCGCGCCGCTGGCCATGCCTTCTTTCTGCAGGGCGATCGCCTGGCGGATGGTGTCGGCCGTCATCAGCGGGTTGGTGGTGTGCGTCATCAGGTAGATGTCGGCGGGCACGTTGGCCACGTCATCACCCAGCACCAGGTTCATGCTGACGAAGTCGCCGCAGATCTCGGGCTTGCGGTCGCGGATGAGCACGCGCTCGCGGTCGACCAGGCCGTTCTCGGCCAGGATGTGGCGCGCGTCGGTGTTGATGACGACGAGGTCGATTTCTTCAACGCTCAACAGCGTGTCGAGCACCCACTGGAACAGCGGCTTGCCATTGAAGAGGCGGAAGTTCTTGCCCTTGACGCGCTCGCTGTTGGCCTTCATGGGCAGCAGCGCGACGATGCGGGGTTTTTGGGAAGTCATGACAGCAATGCCTTGAGAAAAAACTCAACGGGGATAGAAATAGCTTTCCTTGTGTTCACGCGACATGCGGCGGTGGAAGTGGTTGCCGCGGTAGGAGCCGGTGAACTGCATGAAGCGGTAGGTCAGGATGGCCTTGAAGTGCTGGCGCATGCAGCGTTGCTGCAGGGCTGCCCCCAGGTCCAGGAAGACGGCGCTGAAGAAGTAGCGCGAGACGTCGGCCCAGCTCAGGTGCACCTCGGGCATGATGTACTGCAGAGCGATGGCTTCGCGCTCGAAACGGCGGCGCACCTGCGTCCAGCTCTCGCTGTGCAGGTGATAAACCGCGGCCGGTGCCACGTAGGCGATCTTGTGACCGCAGGCCACCAGGCGCTTGGCCAGGTGCATGTCTTCGAGGCCGGTGAGCTCCTCGTCGAAGGGGTGGTCGACCCAGACGGACTTGAGCATCGCCGCGTTGGCGTTGTTGCAGTAAAAGCCCTTTTGCGGGACCTTGGAGACGGCTGGGAAGTACTTGCCGAAGATCTGGCACTCGCTGAAGTGGCTGTCGTCGTTGCCCACCTGGCCACCGTAGGTGTAGGCGATGTCGTCCTTGCCCAGCGGCGCCACCAGGTCTGCGATCCAGCGCGGACCTGTGGGGATGCAATGGCCGCTGACGAACACCAGCGCGTCGCCGGTCGCGGCGGCGCAGCCGATGTTCAGCGACCGACCAAAGGAAAACTCTTCCTTCTTGATCGGGACGATGCGGGTCGGGAACTCATTGGCGATCTTGACCGTGTTGTCGGTGGAGCCGGAGTCCACGATCACGGTCTCGATCTCGATGCCATCGCGGTGCTGGTTCTGGATGCCTTCGAGCAGGGCACGCAGGTGCTTTTGCTCGTTGTACGTGCGGATGACGATGCTGACCTTCATGGCAAGGGGATCACTGCTTGACCAGGTCGGCCTCGTTGCCCAGCAGCATGGCGCGGGTCTTGGCGGGTGATGCCGTGACCAGGTCGGCGATGAATCGGTCTTGCAACTTGTACGCTTGCTCTTTGTCGGTGTTGATGGTCGACACACGCACCAGCAGGCCATCAGGCGTGTAGCCCTTGATCAGGCCGTTCTTGACGCGGGCCACGTTCTGCTCGAACCAGCCGCGAACCAGGTAGTCGCCCGAGCGGATCCAGTAGGTGATCGGCTCGTTGCGGGGGCCGAGCTTGGCCACCAGGCGCATGTTGGGGATGTCGAGCTTGCCGCCCTCGACCAAGGTGTTGCCCTTGGCGGGCGTGTCGATGACAAAGCCCTGCCCCACGTAGCAGACCTCGGGCTTGTGCACCTGCATGGCGCGGCTTTGATCCGCACCGTAAGCCAGCGACAGCATCACGCGTTCACCCTTGTCATTGACGTAGGTGCGCGAGAGGTTGTCGGTGTAGTAGCGCGCCAGGGAGGCCAGCACCTCGGGGTTGACGATCTGCTGAACCGCCGCTGGCTCCAGGTACCAGGCGCCGAACGACTTGGGCACCAACTCCTCGAGCGAGGTTTCGGGCTTCTGCCCGGGTGCGTAGAGCTGCTTGGGCGTCAGGGCGATGGCGGTGGCGGCTGCTGCCACCATCACGCCGGTCAGGACGAAGGCACGGATCCTCATGGGGCTCAACCTTGTTTGCTCAGGAAGTCCTGGTAGGCCAGGGCGATGCCGTCTTTCAGCGTGGTGCTGGCTTTCCAGCCCAGGCCGGTCAGGCGCGAAACGTCCATCAGCTTGCGGGGCGTGCCGTCAGGCTTGCTGGTGTCGAAGGTCAGGTCACCAGCGAAGCCGACCACCTCGATCACGGTTTGAGCCAACTCGCGGATGGTCACGTCGGTGCCGGTGCCGATGTTCACGAGCGGGCCGTCGTAGCCCTTTTCCATCAGGTGCACGCAGGCGTCGGCGAGGTCGTCGGCGTAGAGGAACTCGCGCATCGGCGTGCCCGTGCCCCAGACCACGAGCTCGCGGTCACCGCGTTGCTTGGCTTCGTGGGCCTTGCGGATCAGGGCCGGCAGCACGTGGCTGTTGTTGAGGTCGTAGTTGTCGTTGATGCCGTACAGGTTCGTGGGCATCACCGAGGTGTACTGGCGACCATACTGGTGGTTGTAGGCCTCGCAGAGCTTGATGCCGGCGATCTTGGCGATGGCATAGGGCTCGTTGGTGGGCTCCAGCGGGCCGGTGAGCAGGCAGTCTTCGCTCAGGGGCTGGGGCGCCAGCTTGGGGTAGATGCAGCTCGAGCCCAGGAACATCAGGGCTTGCGTGCCGGCCAGGTGGGCGCCATGGATCAGGTTCGCCTCGATGACCAGGTTCTGGTAGAGGAAATCGGCGCGGTAGGTGTTGTTGGCCTGGATGCCACCCACCTTGGCCGCTGCGATGAACAGGTAGTCGGGCTTTTGCTCCGCCAGGAAGGCGTGAACGGCGGCCTGATCCAGCAGGTTCAACTCGCTGCGACCGCGGGTGATCACGTTGGTGTAGCCGGCGGCTTGCAGGCGGCGCACGATGGCGCTGCCCACCATGCCGCGGTGGCCCGCGACGAAGATCTTGGCGTTCTTGTCCATGGCGCGCGGGCTCACTCGTGGTAGTCGTAGGCCTGGAAGCCGGCCGACTTGACCAGGTTGTCGCGCTTGGCCGAGGTGTAGTCGCTTTCGACCATTTCCTTGACCAGCTCCGGCAGCGAGATCTTGGGCGTCCAGCCCAGTTTCACGCGGGCCTTGGTCGGGTCGCCCAGCAGGGTCTCGACTTCGGTGGGGCGGTAGTAGCGCGGGTCGACGCGAACGATGACGTCGCCGACCTTGCACTTGGCCAGCAGCTCGCCATTGACCGGCTCGATCTTGGTCACGCGACCGACTTCCTGCTCGGCTTCGCCTTCGAAGGTCACGGTGATGCCCAGTTCCTTGGCGGCGAACTCGACGAACTGGCGCACACTGAACTGCACGCCGGTGGCGATGACGAAGTCCTCGGCCTTGTCTTGCTGCAGCATCAGCCACTGCATCTCGACGTAGTCCTTGGCGTGGCCCCAGTCACGCAGGGCGCTCATGTTGCCCAGGTGCAGGCAGTCCTGCAGGCCCAGGGCGATGCGGGCGATGGCGCGGGTGATCTTGCGGGTGACGAAGGTTTCGCCACGCAGCGGGCTCTCGTGGTTGAACAGCACGCCGTTGCAGGCGTACATGCCATAGGCCTCGCGGTAGTTCACCGTGATCCAGTAGGCGTACATCTTGGCCACGGCGTACGGGCTGCGCGGGTAGAAGGGGGTGGTTTCCTTCTGGGGGATCTCCTGCACCAGGCCGTACAGCTCGGAGGTGGAGGCCTGGTAGAAGCGGGTCTTCTTTTCCAGGCCCAGGATGCGGATGGCTTCGAGCAGGCGCAGGGCACCGATGCCGTCGCAGTTGGCGGTGTACTCGGGCTCTTCGAACGAGACGGCCACGTGCGATTGGGCCGCCAGGTTGTAGATCTCGTCAGGTTGCACCTTCTGAACGATGCGCACCAGGGAGGTGGAGTCGGTCAGGTCGCCGTAGTGCAGCACGAAGTTGCGGTTGTCGACGTGCGGGTCTTGGTAGAGGTGGTCGATGCGATCGGTGTTGAACAGCGAGGAGCGGCGTTTGATGCCGTGCACCTCGTAGCCCTTCTTGAGCAGGAACTCGGCGAGGTAGGCGCCGTCCTGGCCGGTCACCCCTGTGATCAATGCGACTTTTTTACTCATGATGCTGCTGCTGGAAGGAATGGATTAAAACTCGTTGACGGCGACGCCAACAATGCTCACGGAAGATTTTTTGACCGACGTGATGAGCTTCTTCATGTCGTCGGTGCGGCTGGTGTCGCGACGGGCCT
>NZ_DCXA01000083.1:0-1912 GCF_002328915.1 Aquabacterium sp. UBA2148 | reverse complement strand
ACCGCACGCGGCGGCGATCACGCGAGCGTCGGAGCCGGCCGATGCGGCTGGGGTGTCCACGATCACGTAGTCGAATTTGTTGAGAAGCTCTTTCATGAAGAGTCCGAAAGCCGGGCGTTGGACCAGCTCGAGCGGGTTCGGCGGGGTCACGCCCACGGGCAACAGGAACAGGCTGGGCAGGTCGGGTACAGGGCGGATGACGTTGCTGGCCGATCGTCCCGAGAGGATGCCGCTGAGGCCGACCTTGCTCTTGATGTTGAAAAGCTCGTGAAGGCGAGGCGAGCGCATGTCAGCGTCGACCAGCAGCGTGCGTCCACCCAGCTGACTGAATGCCACCGCCAGGTTGGCCGCGAGGTAGGACTTGCCGTCACCCGTGGCCGCGCTGATGATGGCCGCCGCCTTCTTTTTGCCCTCTGCTGCGAACACGCTCGAAATGAGCTGGCTGCGCAGATCGCGGAAAGCTTCGGCCGACTCGCTGAATGGGTGGGACGCGGCCACCAGTTCTTCGCTGATCTTCTGCTCAGCCGTGGATGGTGAATACGGATAATGAAACTGTTGCGACAGGGCCCACAGCACGTCTTCGCGCTTGACGAGGCCCAGGGCCACGGCGGCTTCGCCGAACTTGACGCCATGTTCGCGCTGGTAGACGAGGACTTCCTCGACCTGCTCGGGGCTCAGGTTGTTGGCATCACGGATGATGTCGCCGATGGACTTCTCGGCAGGGCGTTGGGGTGCTGCGCCCGGATTGGGGGTCGGAATCATGTCGTGAACGGCCTTTAGCTGCGGGGGGCGGTCAGTTCGGGCAGGGTGCGCGATTCGGTGTCGGTGGCGGTCTTCTTGCGCCACGGCAGGGCCCGGGGTTCGGGCTTGTTGCGCGTGGGGATCGAGCCCAGAACCGGCAGCTCCAGCAGTTCCGTGACGTCGAAGTCGGTGCGCAGGCGGCGATCGCGGATTTCCAGCAACAGGCCCACGATCACGGACAACATGCCGCCAGCCAGCACAGCCAGGACCATGTTGATCATGATGCGAGGCGAAGAGGGCTCGGAGGGCGGCATGGCCTGCTTGATGACGGAGACGTTCGTCTGGTTGCTCTGGCCTTCAATGGCCACCTGGCTCAGGCGCGCGTTGATGGTCTCGTAGGCGCGCTGGGCGCTTTCGACATCGCGCAGCAGCACCGATGCCTCGTCGCGTTGCTCTTTGAGCTTGAGGATCTTTTCGCGTTGTTGCTCCAGTGCCTCGCGGATCTGGGATTCACGCTGTTGGCTCACCGCGCTGTTGATGGCCACGCTGGTGTTCACGCGGCTGGCTTCGGCGGCGATGCGGTCGCGCAATTCGTTGATGCTCGCCTGCGCTTCGATGACCTGGGGGTGAGCCGATCCGAGGCGAGAGTTCAGCTCCTTCAGGCGCGCTTCCTGCCGGGACATCTCGGCTTTGAGCGTCGAGACCACGGGGTTGTTGAGCACTTCCTGGCTGCTGCTGCTGGCCTTGGCCTTGCGGCTGCTGGCTTCGGCGCTCATGGTCTGCACGGCAACGAGTTGCGAGGACAGTTCATTGAGGCGGGCGTTTTCAACGTCCAGGCGCTCGTCGGTGGCGATGAGCCCTTTTTCTTTCTGGTAGGCAGACAAGCGAGTCTGTGCGGCCTCCAGGCGCTCACGGGCCAGCTTGGCCTGAGCTTCGAACAGTGCACCAAACTGGCGAGCCGGCTCGATGCGCAACTCCAGTGTGGTGTTGATGTAGCTCTGCACGAAAGCGTTCGCGATGGCTGCAGCAAAGTTGGGATCTGCGGCTTCGTAGGAGAACGAAATCACGCTGGACTCGCGAGACGGGCGCACTTCCAGACCGGCCTGGAGCAAACCAGCCAACCAGGCCTCGAAGGAGCCGACCCCTGCCGTCTTCTCTTGCCACTGAGCGC
>NZ_DCXA01000326.1:4915-6440 GCF_002328915.1 Aquabacterium sp. UBA2148 | reverse complement strand
CGCGCCACAGGCGGGCCCGGTCGGTCACGCGCACACCGCGAGAGCGGGCCGCCACGCGCAGCGCCAGCAAGAAGCTCACGCCCACGTTGAAGACACCCGTCAGCGGCAGGGCGGCCACGCACCACCAGAAGGCGGGCTGGTTCAGCATGTCCCAGCCCAGGGTGCCCAGCGCGCCCGCCACCTGCCCGGTGGACAGCGTGACGTGGCGCACGTCCAGCGGCAGGCCCAGGAACTTGGCGATCACCGGCACCAGGCCGAGCATGAAGCCCAGCGAGATGTTGGCCGCCAGGCCCGAGATGTTCTCGCGCCACCAGGCCGCCCAGCGCGCCGCGCGCGCTTCGCCCAGCCAGGCCTGGATGCGCGGGTTCCAGCGCAGCGCGCTGTCCAGGCGGTGCAGCACGAAGGCGTTTTCGGCCCAGCCCGCCAGGATGCTCGAGGCGAACAACAGCACGCCGGTGAAGGCCGCGTACCAAAGCGTCGGTCCCAGCAGGGTCAGGCTGTGCAGGGCGTAGCGCGCTTCTTCTTCGTTGATGAGCGGGTGGTTCAGGCCATGGATCATGGCCAGCTGCACGCCCAGCACCAGCGGCGCCACCACCAGCAGGTTGCCCAGGATCCCGGCCACCTGCGAGCGCAGCAAGTGGGCCACCTCGTCGACAAAAGACTCGACCGCTTCGTCGCTGCGCACGTCGGCCAGCTTGGCGGCCATGGCTGGCGCCGTCATGGCGGGTTGCTTGGTGGCCACGGTGAAGTGCAGCCACTGCACGATGACGAAGCTGATCGCGTAGTTCAGGCCTGCCCCAAAGCCGGCCATGAAGGGCGACAGGCCGAGTGCCAGCACCGCGAATTTCATGAAGGTGGTGCCTGCCAACACGGCACCGCCACCGCAGGCCCGCTTGAACATGTCGGCGTACTCGGCGCGGTTGCGGGTGATGTAGTGCTCGCCGGTTTCGGCGCTGCGCTCGGCCACGCGGCGCGCCAGCTGCGAGGTGTGCTGCGAGAACAGCGCGCGCACGCTGCGGCGGCGCTCACCCACTTGCACCAAGGTCAGCAGCAAGTGGTGCAAGGCCGGTGAAGGGCGCGGCGCGAGCACCGCGTCGAGCAGCAGCTCGATGCGCTCGCAGCGGCCCACCAACTGGTCGATCTGGAAGACCAGGTTGACCGAGATGCCCTGTGTGTCGAGGTGGCCGTGCAAGCCGCGTGCGGCCTGGGCGCAGGTGTGCAGCAGCGCTCGCAGGTATTGGGCGTCCTGCAGCAGCGTGGGGCTCCAGGCCTGGCCAGGCTGATCGCGCAGGTGCGCGCCGATGTCGTCGCGCAGGCGCTCGACCACGTGGCCGAGTTGGCGAAACGCGTTGCGCGCGCTGGCGTCGGCGTTGCTGGCCACCGGCGCGTCGAAGTCCTGGCCCAGGCTGATGCCCATGCGCGATCGGAACGCTGGCGAGAAGCCGATGGCGCGCACCTGCGCCGCCAGGTACAGCATGGCGTCGCAAAACGGGTCGCGCCAGCCCAGGGTGCGTGCGGTCAGGGC
>NZ_DCXA01000326.1:0-4826 GCF_002328915.1 Aquabacterium sp. UBA2148 | reverse complement strand
CGCAGGCCGTCGCCGAGCAAGCCGCCGATTTGATCCAGCGTGGCCTCGTCCAGGTGGGCCAGCCAGCGTCCGTCGTCCGGGTCGCTGAAAAGCAGGTTGAACAGCACCGACAGGTCGGCGGTCTCGGGGCTGGCGGGCAACAGCCGCCGGCGCACGCGCTCGCCCAGCTCGTTGAGGAAGGCCGAGCGCGGCGAGAAGCCGTAGTCGGCCAGCAGCGCGGCCACGTCGGTGTCGCGCCAGAAGGCGGCCAGCAGGGCCACCACGCGCGCGCGCCGCTCCGGCTTGGCGTCGATCAGGCGCACCACGTTCTGCAGGCCGCTGACGGGCTCGCCACGGCGCACCCAGTCCAGCGTGCGGATCAGCCAGATGTGGCGCTCGACCAGCGGCGCGTCGGCATCGGCCTGGTCCAGCCAGGCCTCGATCTCGAAGCCGTTGCCGGGCCGGGGCCACCAGGCCTGGCGGTTGAAGGGGGACAGGAGCTTGGAGATGACCGCCATCGTGTGCCGGACCTCAGTGCAGCGACTGCGAGCGCGCGAGCATGAACTCGGGCACGGGCGCTTCGAACAGGCGGGCGTCTTCGGTCATGCAAAAGAAGGTGCCGTGCATCGTGCCATGCGGCGTGTTCAACCTGGTCCAGCTGGTGTACTCGAAGCGCTCGCCCGGCTTGAGCAGCGGCTGGTTGCCCACCACGCCCAGGCCGCGCACCTCTTCGGTTTGACCCATGGCGTCGGTGATGACCCAGTGCCTGGCGATCAGTTGCGCCGACACCGTGCCGCTGTTGACGATGGTGACGGTGTAGGAGAAAGCGTACTCGTGCGTGGACGGGTCGCTCTGCTCCTCGAGGTAGCTGGGGTGCACGCTGCAAGTGAATTCGGCCTGGTTCATGCGGCCCATTCTAGGCAATGCCTTCGGGCAGGTCCGGGCGGAAGTCCCGACGCTTCATGGGGATGTCACGCTGGACAGTGAACATCGCGTGCCGCGCAATTGCAGTTCTTTACCAAGCACCCAAGAGGAGTACCCATGGATCGTCGTCGTTTCCTGTCCGCGCTGGGCGTGGCCGGTGGGGGTTTGTTCGTCACCTGGCAAGCGCGTGCCGCATCCTGGATGAACCTGGGACTGGTGCCTTTGGACACCCGCAACCTGCGCACCGACTCGGCCCGCGTGTTCGACCTCTCGGTGGCCTCGGCCGACCCGAGTGAAACCGGCGTGATCCTGTGGACGCACATCGACCCGGCTGCGGTGCGCGGTGGCGAGCCCCTGTACCTGCAGGTGGCGCTGGACGCGCAATTCAACACCCTGCTGGTGCAGGCCCGCGTGAACGCCGACGAAATCAGCCCCGAGCGCGACCACACCGTCAAGGTCGACCTCGACGGTCAGTTGCCGGCCATGGCCTCGGGCGGCCCCTTCTTCTATCGCTTCATCTACGACGGCACCGTCAGCCGCACGGGTCGCTGCCGCACCCTGCCGGCCGCCAGCGCCCAACGCAAGCGCTACAAGCTGGCCCTGCTGACCTGCCAGGACTACACCAACGGCTATTACGGCGCCCTGGCCCACGTGGCCCGCGACGACAGCATCGACCACGTGCTGCACCTGGGCGACTTCATCTACGAAACCGCTGGCGACCCGCGCTTTCAAAGCCTGCCGTTTGCCGATCGCACCATGGTGCTGCCCTCGGGCGGCACGGTGGCGCTGGACGTCAACGACTACCGCTTCATCTACCGCACCATCCGCCGCGACCCCAACATCCAGGCCCTGATGGAGCGCCACACGCTGATCTGCGTGCCCGATGACCACGAGACGGCCAACGACACCTACTGGGACTACGCCCGCGACACCCTGGGCGCGCCCGACCATCCCTACACGACCGATGCCAAGTACGGTGCCGACGCCGGCCTGCTGCGCCGCCTCAAGCTCGATTCGCAACGCGCCTGGAGCGAGTACGTTCCGGCCCGCGTGAGCTTCGACGCCAACGCCACCCACCCCTTCGAGGCGCTCAAGGTGTTCCGCCAATTCAACTTTGGCGGCTTCCTGGAGCTGTTCATGATCGAGAACCGCACCTACCGCAGCGCCCACGCCTGTGGTGAGAAGGACTTCGGCCAGCGCTACTTCCCGCTGGGCTGCACGAAGTACAACAGCGCCGATCAAACCCTGCTGGGCAAGACCCAGCTGAACTGGTTGGTCGATGGGCTGACCAAGTCCCGCGCCACCTGGAAGCTCATGGGCAACCAGACCTTCTTCGGGCGCCTGGCCGTGACCTTCCTGGGCACGCAGCTGGCGCCGCTGAACGTCGACGCCTGGGACGGCTTCCAGGCCGAGCGCCGTGCGCTCACCGGTGCGCTGCGCGACGCCAAGGTCAGCAACTTCCTGGTGGCCACCGGTGACCTGCACACCTACATGGCCAGCAACATCAAGCACGACTACGGCAACCTCAACCCGCTGGCCCTGGACAACTACGTGGGCGCCGAGTTCATGACGCCGTCGGTGACCTCGTCGACGCTGGCCGAGATGCTGGCCGCCAAGGCCGATGCGCAGACCCAGGTGCTGATCGGCCGTGCGCTGGCCGCGCCCGCCGTGCGCCTGAACAACCCGCACATCCAGTTCTTCGACAGCAGCCGCCAGGGCTATTCCACGCTGGAGATGACCGACGCCCACGCCGAGTGGGTGGCCTACGCGGTCGACAAGTCCGTCAGCGGCGAGCTGCCAGCACGCAAGTGCATCGCCCGCCAGCGCAAGAACATGTGGCTGCCGTGGCTGATGGCACAGAGCACGGCCGGGTACTGAGCGGGACCCTCGCGAGAGGGCCAGGGGTTTCCTAGAATGGCGGTTTGGGCGCGCCATCGCGCCTTGCCGCCTCAACAAGGCCCCAACCGGGCCCCACCAGGAACCGCTCCCCATGTCACGCACTTTCCGCATCGCCCCCAGCATCCTCTCGGCCGACTTCGCCTGCTTGGGGCAGGAGGTGCGCAACGTGATCGACGCCGGCGCCGACTGGATCCACTTCGACGTGATGGACAACCATTACGTGCCCAACCTGACCTTCGGGCCGATGGTCTGCCAGGCGCTGCGCAAGCACAGTGTCAAGGCCGATGGCACGAAGGTGCCCATCGACGTGCACCTGATGGTGCAACCCGTTGACGCCCTGGCCACGGCCTTTGCCAAGTCCGGCGCCGACATCGTCACCTTTCACCCCGATGCCTCCACCCACGTCGACCGCACGCTGCAGCTGATCAAGGCCGAGGGCATCCAGGCTGGCCTGGTGTTCAACCCCGCTTCGCCCATCGACGTGCTGGAGTGGGTGATCGACAAGGTCGACGTGGTGCTGCTGATGAGCGTGAACCCGGGTTTTGGGGGCCAGAGCTTCATCGACAGCACGCTGCGCAAGGCCGAGAAGGTGCGCAAGGTGATCGACGCCTCGGGTCGTGACATCCGCCTGGAGATCGACGGTGGGGTGAAGGTCGACAACATCCGCCGCATCGCCGACGCGGGCGCCGACACCTTCGTGGCCGGCTCGGCCATCTTCGGTCAGCCCAGCTACCGGGACGTGATCGACGCGATGCGGGTCGAACTGGCGCGTTGAGTCCAGAGCGGGCACCGGGAGGTGCCTGCGGGCAGGATTGCGGCCACTTTTGCCGATTTTTCCTTCAAGTTCAAGGTTTGTCCTGCCGATAGGCTGGGGTCAAGTTGTTGCATTGAAGGAAAACCATGCGCTCATCTGCCAGCATCGCCCACCGCCTCGGTGCCGTCCTGGGTGGCTTGTTGCTGCTCATCGTTGCCATGGTGGCGCTGGCCTGGAGCCAGATGGGTGCCATGCGGGGCTCGGAGAAAGAGATCATCGACAACTGGCTGCCCAGCGTCGAGCTCGTCAACCAGCTCAACACGAACATCTCTGACCAGCGCATCCTGGAGTTCCGCCACGTGCTCAACACCGATGAGTCGGCGATGCGCGGCATCGAGGCAGAGCTGACAAAAGTCAAGGCCGAGTTCAACAGCCTGCACGATGCCTACAAGGCGCTTTTGTCCTCAGACCAGGAGCGCACGCAGCACGCCGCCTTCGAGCGCAGCTGGGGCGAGTACCTGCGCTTGCATGAGCAGGTGATGAACTTCTCCCGCCAGAACCAGAACGACCAAGCCCGGGCGCTGCTGGAAGGCGATGCGCAAAAGAGCTTCGACCAGGCCACAGCCGACCTGGTGGCGCTGATCAAACTCAACAGCGACGGCGCCAAAGCAGCGGGTCATGGGGCCGAAGGCACCTACGTTTTTGCCCGCAACGCGCTGCTGGTGTCGGCCTTGCTGGGCCTGCTGGTGGGCACGGTGGCCGCCGTGTGGCTCACGCGCTCCATCACCCGACCCATCGAGTCGGCGCTGGCCGTGGCCGAGGGCGTGGCCGAGGGCAACCTGGCGCAACACATCGAGGTGAACTCGTCCGACGAGCTGGGGCGCTTGCTCGGCTCGCTGCGCACCATGCAGGGCCGTTTGTCTGACGTGGTCTCGGGCGTGCGGGGCTCGGCCGAGGGCGTGGCCACGGCCAGCGCGCAGATCGCCCAGGGCAACCTGGACCTGTCGCAACGCACCGAAGAGCAGGCTTCCGCCGTGCAGCAGACCGCCGCCACCATGGAAGAGGTGGGCAGCACCGTGCGCAACAACGCGGACGCGGCATCCCAGGCCAACCAGATGGCGCAGGGCGCCTCGGAGGTGGCCATGCGGGGCGGTGACGTGGTCGGCCAGGTGGTGCAGACCATGCAGGGCATCAACGACAGCTCGCGCAAGATCAACGACATCATCGGCACCATCGACGGCATCGCGTTCCAGACCAACATCCTGGCGCT
>NZ_DCXA01000168.1:17842-19896 GCF_002328915.1 Aquabacterium sp. UBA2148 | reverse complement strand
GGCGAGGCCTCGGTCAGCGGGCTGGCCAGCGAGTGCGCCAGCACATCGGCCTGCTGGGTCGCATCGCGCTGACGCAGGGCCTCGAAGTCGTCCACCAGGCGGTCCACGCGCCCTTCCAGCGGGGCCACGGCGTCGGCGCTGGGGCTGCCAGCACTGAGCAGGCGCTCGATGGCGGACTCGAGTCGGTGGGCCAGCTCGCCCAGGCGCATCGCCCCGGCCAGGCGGGCACCGCCCTTGAAGGTGTGCAGCGTGCGCATGCAGGCGGATGCCGCCTCGGTGTCTTCAGGCCGGCTCAGCCAATGGCGAACTTCGTTGGCGAGCTGCGGCAACAGTTCCTGAGCTTCTTCTTCGAAGATGGGGAACAGGTCGGCGTCCACCTGGTCCAGCTGATCGATGTCGTCCTCGCCGTCCCAAGGCAGGTTCAGCTCGGCCAAGGGCGTCAGCGCGGCCGAGGCGGGCGTGGGCTGAACGGTCTCGGCATGGATGGGCTCGTGCTCATCGGGCACCACGGACTCATCCGGCTCGGCACGCACCAGGCGCAGGTGCGACCGCTCGGAGGCTTCGTACAGCGCACCAGGACCGGTTGCCTGCGGGTCGTCGTTCGATGGCTGCAGGCTGCGCGCTTCGATCAGGCGCGAGGCCTCGTGGTCGTAGTCGTCCAGGCGGCTCAGCAGGTCGGGCGACGCAGGGCGCAAGAAGCCAGCGGCAAACTGATGGAGCAGTTGGCGGATCTCTTCGGCGGCTTCGTTGAAGAGGCTCGCATCGCTCTCGCGCACACGGCCCAGGGTCTGGGCGCGGCTGAGGCCATGCTCGAGCAGGCGCGCGAGCTTGGACAGATCGGTGTAGCCCACGGTCGCGGAATTGCCCGCCAGCGAATGCGCCAACGCCACCATGTCGTCGCCCACCGGGCGCACCGCGCCTTCGAGCGCCCATTCGCTCAAGGCATGGCCGAGGCGGCGAGACTGCTCATCGGCCTCGTTGAGGTAGATGTTGAACAGCGGGATGGGGATGCGCAGGTCGCCGATGACCTTGACGGGCTCGTCGCTGCCTTCGCTGTCGGGCTCGGGCTCCGTTGCGGGTGCGGGTGCGGGTGCGGGTAAGGATTCGGGTTCGAGTTCGCCAGAGGGCGAATCACCCAAGGACAGGTCCAGCGAGAAATCGACTTCGGTGACGGCCGGAGCTGTGTCACCCAAGGAGCCTGCCTGGGTCGGCGCGCCATCGTCCGGCGAGCGGATTTCGACGGGCTCGATGACCTCCAGGTTGGACAGGTCCAGGGGCTCTTCGTCTTCCAGGACGACGGCTTGGGCGATCGACGTGGCTTCGGCCGGGCTGGGCTGTTGGCCCAGTGCGTCGGGCAAGTCCAGGTCGGACAGGCCGGCCTCGACCGCTGCCACCAGCGCTGCCTCGCTGGCGGGCACCGGCTCGGCCAGCAACTCGGGCAAGTCCAGGAAGATGACTTCTTCGACCGACACCAGGTCCGCACCCTGTTCAATCAGGGGCAGGGGCTCGGTGAGGTCAACGAGTGCCGACTCCGACGTGGTGGGCAGGACGTCCAGGGCGGCATCGGACGGCGCCGACACTTGCGGCGCAGCAGCCAGCGAGTGACGCTCGCCACGCAGGCGCATGGCATCGGCCACGGCCACGACAGGCGCGCTCGACCAGGCCGCGTCGCGGCGCTCGGCGATGGCCTCGGTCCATCGGGCGAGGTGATCGAGCACCTCGTGGCTCAGGCCCAGCAGGTCGGCGCTGGCAGGGGCCTGGGACGCCAGCCAGGTGTTGTAAAGCTGCTCGCAGGCCCAGCCGGCTTCGCCGTACTCCTTGAGGCCAACCATGCGCGAGCTGCCCTTGAGGGTGTGGAAGGCACGACGCACCGAGGTCAGGGCCTGCACGTCGTCGGGTTGCTCGCTCAGGCTTTGCAGGCCTTCACGGGCCTGGTCGATGACTTCGCGCGCTTCCTCCAGGAAGATCTCGCGCATCTCGTCGTCTTCTTCCAGGCCGGTGGCCAGGGCCTCGACCACCGGGGTGGGGGCCAGGGGCGCTTGCGGCGGGAAGGA
>NZ_DCXA01000168.1:9529-17764 GCF_002328915.1 Aquabacterium sp. UBA2148 | reverse complement strand
CGCGGCGGGAAGGCCGGGGCTTCAGGCTCGGGCTCCGGTTCAGGCTGCGTCAGGTCGGCCAGCACCTGGGAGACCTGTTCGCGCGCGGCGGCGGTCGATGCGGCGTCGTCGGTCTGCAGCGCCTGGTCCAGTGCGGCCTGGGCCGCAGCCAGGGTGCCAGCCAGCTCGGACTGTTCCTGCACGTGCGGGGTCTCGGCAAGCTTTTGCAATTGCTCTGACACCAGATCCAGGCTCGCATCGCCCTGCCCGGCTTGCTCCAGCGCCTGCACGACCTCTTCGGCCACGGCCTGGGCTTCCTGCTTTTCGACCTGCTGCACGTGGTGCGCAGCAGCCTCGACCGGGTCATCCGGCGTGCTCAGGACTTTTTTTTCGCGGCCCATCAGCGGGGACAGCACCCCGCTGGCTTCGTCGTAGGTGAACAGGGACTTCGCCAGGGATGGCTGCACGCCCATCATGTCGATGAGGAAACCCAAGGCACCCAGGTTGCTGGCCAGGCGGTCAAAGACCCCCGATTCGGCCGCCACTTGCAGGTCACTCGATGGCAGCAGCAGCTGGTCGACGTCGTCGCGCATGCGCACGCTCGCGTGGGCGGCCAGGTCCAGCCCCAGCACGGCCAGCACGCCGCGGATGGACTGCAGCTGGTTCGGCACGTTCACCAGGGGCGCGCGGTTGAGCGGGTCGCGGAAGAACTGGTCGATGTGCTTTTCGCACTCCGACAGCGTGGTGCGCAACTCCTGCACGACGCTGCCGATGGTCTGACGATCGGAGACGCGGCGGTAGAGGTCCTCCATCCAGCCCTCCAGCGGCGGGGCGGTCTGGCCCTCGCTGACCAGGCGGATGCGGTCGGCCAGGCGCTGCATGCGCTCGTGTTGTTCGCCGGACTCGAATTCACCATCTTCCAGGCAGGCCTCGACGTACAGCACGCTGGTGGCGACTTCCATGGCCAAGCCGGCCTCGGGCCCCTGGGACGACTGCACGGTGCGTTGCACGGCATCGGACAAGGCCGTGGCCAGCACCTCCCCATCGGGGAACAGCTTGCGCAAGGAGTCACCGACCAGGCTGAACTGCTCGTTCAGACCGCCAAGGCGCAGGGCCTCGCCAGCGGCAACGGCCGACCAGCCTTCTTTGGCGCTGGCCACGCGCTTGAGCGCCTGGGCGATGGTGGCCGGATCGTGCCGCCCCAGCGAGGACGCAGCCAGGCTGACAGGGCGGTGGCGCTCCAGGCCAAAGGTGCGGCGCACGCGGGTGAGCACGGAGCGCTCGGCGGCCGGCGTTTCCTGGGCCTGGGCGCAGAAGAACAGCAGCTCGTTGGCCAGGCGATCAGACGGCACGCCATTGCCTCGCACCAGCACGCGCAACTGGCTGAGCAGCGACGACAGCACGCGCTTGGCGTGCACGTCGAGCGCGATGTGGCGGTCGGCCAGGCCCTCGAGGAAGCCGCTGGCCAGCATCCAGGTGGCGGCCTCGCGGTGGGCGCGGCGCTGTTCGGCGTCGCGCGCCAAGGCGGCACAGACCTGGGCCAGGTCGCGGGCGTCTTGCGGCTGCTGGCGCTTCATCAGGCCCAGCAAGCCACGCTCGAAGGCGTCGACCGTGCCCGCATCGGGCTTGCGGGGCTCGACGTCATCGGGCGCTTCCAGGCGAGACTCCAGCGACAGCGAAGGCCAGTCCTGGGACCAGAGATCGGAAGGACGCGGCAAGCCGCCACCCACGCGAGACACCAGGGCCTCGTACTGCGGGAACAGCTCGACGGCCGAGACCTGCTTGCCACCGATGCGGCGGCCCATGTAGTCGAGCAGCGCAAACGAGGCACGCTCGATGTCGCGCACGGCATCGGCCGACAGCGAGGCCGGACGGCCCACGAACTTCTGCACCAGCGCTTCGCTGGCGCGCAGCAAGGCCGCACCGGCAGGCAAGCCAGCGAGTTCGAGCGCGCCCACACCTTGGTGGATCTGCTGGCGAGCGGTGCGCAGCACGGACGGGTCGAGCGCATCGACGTCCGACTGCGAGGCCGAGGCCTGGTCCTTGAGCGCACGGTTGAGCGCCTTGTGTGCGGCGTCCAGCGACTTGCGCAACTCGTCCTGCACCCATGCCAGGGCGCTGAGGTCGTCTGCGGGCAGGGCGGCGTCGGTTTGCAGGCTGTCCATGGGATCCCGGGTGTTTGCTTGTCTTGACGTTCGTGGTGCTGCGAAGCCGATCAGGAAGCGATCTTGAATCGGGCCACCTGCTGCTGAAGTTCTTCAGCGGTCTTGGCCAGTTCACGCACCAGCTGCGAGGTCGAGCGCGTGCCCTCACCCGTCTGCTCGGTCACGGCGAAAATGTGCTGGATGTTGGCGACCACCACGTTGGCGTTGTCGGCTTCGCGCAGCGCTTGCGACGAAATCTGCTCGATCAGCTCGGCGAGGCGGCGCGACACGCGGTCGATGTCACCCAGGGCAGATCCGGCGGCGTCGGACAGGCGGGCCCCTTCGACCACACCCTGCGTGGAACGCTCCATGGCGGCCACGGCGTCCTGGGTGTCGGTCTGAATGGTGCGCACCAGCGCGGCAATTTCGCGGGTCGCGTCGGCCGAGCGTTCGGCCAGTCGCTGCACTTCTTCGGCCACCACCGAGAAGCCGCGACCGGCTTCACCGGCTGACGCGGCCTGGATGGCGGCGTTCAAGGCCAGCACGTTCGTCTGCTCCGTGATGTCCGAGATCAGTTCGGTGATTTCGCCGATCTCCTGCGACGACTCGCCCAGTCGCTTGATGCGCTTGGAGGTTTCCTGGATCTGCTCGCGGATGGTGTTCATGCCGCCGATGGCGTTCTGCACGGCGGCCAGGCCGGAGTCGGCAGCGGCCAGCGATTGGCGCGCCACTTCGGCGGAGTGCTGGGCCTGGGCCGACACCTCGTTGATTCGACCTGCCATTTGCAGCACCGATTCGCCGGTTTCACGGATCTCGCGCAGTTGTTCGTCGGAAGCAGCCAGCAGCTCGGTCGAGGTGCTTTCGACCTCGTTGGTGGTGTTCGACACCCGCAGCACGGCGCCTTGCACCTGCGACACCAGCGTGCGCAGCTCTTCCACGGTGAAGTTCACCGAGTCGGCGATGGCGCCAGTGATGTCTTCGGTCACCGTGGCTTGTTGCGTCAGGTCGCCTTCAGCGACGAGTTGCAGCTCGTTCATCAAACGCAGAATGGCCGCCTGGTTGGCGTCGTTGACGCGCTTGGCCTCGCGCTCCTGGCGTTCGGCCTCCTGGCGCTGGGCTTCGGCGATCAAAGCGCGTTGGCGCTGGTCGGTCAGGAAGACGCGCAGCAGGCCGTACGAGGCCGTGACGGTCAACAGCAAGAAGACCAGGATCAAGGCCACGTTCAGGCCACCGATGCCGGCGCCTTCGGACAGCTTGGCCTGGACCTCTTCGAGGCCTTTGCGCAGCGGCTCGGAGTCGTCGATCACGGCCACCTGGGCGTCGCGCGCGGCCACCAGGCCTTGGAGGGAACCCAGGATGAAGGTCGACTGCGTGCGCGTGCGCTCGAAGATCTTGAGCAGCGCGTCCAGCATCTCGCGCATTTCCGGGTCTTTGGTGCCGGTCAGGCGCAGGTCCTGGTTGCCGCTGAGCAGGCCTTCGGCGGTTTCCTTGAAGGCGTTCAAGTCCTTGCCAAGCAGGAACACGGCCTCGGTCGACACGCCTTCCACCGTCAGGAATTCGTTGGCCGACTTGCCGATGCGCTGCGTCAGCATCACCAGCTGGTTCAGGGCCGAGGCTTCAGCCGGGGAGACGCCACCCTTCTCGATGCGGGCGTTGGCGATGCCTTCGGCCAGATCGAGCAGCTCGGACGACTGGCTGTTGACCTCACGCAGGGCCGCGCTCACCTGGGTCAGCGTCTGCTTCTGGCTCAACACGAAGTTGGCGTTTTTCTCGGCGCGATCGACCAGCGGCAGCATGGGCGTGAGTGCATCGCGCGCGGCGCCCGAGACCTCGGAGAGCTTGAGGGCGCTGTCGCCCTGGGCCAGGCCGCGCACGTTGGTGGCGAGCACCTTGGCCGAGTCCGCCACTTCCGGGAAGGCCTGGGCGCGACCGATCAAGGCCTGCGACACCGACTTGGCCAGGCGCTGCGACTGCATCAGGGCCTGACCGGTGGCACCGGTCTGGGCGGCACGTCGGTCGGCTGCGTTCACAGAGAGGAAGGCGGCGAGCATCAAGCCCAACACGCCCACGGCCAGCGCACCACCGAGGACGCGTTGCTGGCGGTCCAGGCGCAGGTGGCCGATCAGGGGCAGGCCCGTCTGCGACTCGCTGCCGGGCGCCGGGGTTGACAGGGCCTCCGCGTTCAGCCGGGTCTCGTTGTAGTCATCGGGGAACTGCGAAGGCGCGGCCTCAGAAATGATGGAGTCCGAAGTCGTGGTGTTGCCGCCAGGCTGGATGGTCGAAGGCGATGACTGCGTGTCCACCTGCTGGGAGCCATCGGCCGTGACCATGCCCTCCGTGCTCAAGGCTTCCGGCTGGACTTCCTCGCGATCCTGCGACTTGCCCAGCTCCTTGATGCGGCTCAGGAAACTCATGTGCTTGCTCCAGTGACTTCTGTGATTTGCTGTGTTCTTGTTTCGCGCGTCCACGCCCTTCAGGCGTCGATGCGGGCGAAGGCCTCGTCCGAGGCCAGGGCCGTGAGGTCGAGTTCATGCCAGGTGCGCCCCTGGGCATCGATCATTTGCTGACCGATGAAGTGCGGCCGCCTCGCGTCCTCGACTTGAGGGACGGGCTGAAGGTTGGACGGGTTGCGCAGGCCCAGCAGCCGGTCGATCAGCAGCGCGACGTTGACCTGCAGGCGGGCGTTGAAGGCCACCAGGCGGCCGGCGTCACGGGGGGCGGCGCCTTCGGTCACGGGACGGGGCGCGCGCTTGGCCATGCCAAGAAAGCTGGCCAGGTCGACCACGCCATTGAGCTGGCCGCGCAGGTTGGCCACACCCAGGAACCACTCGGCGCTGTGCGGCACCGGGTGGATGGTGGCGAGCGGAAAGATTTCACCGGACTGGTCCAGCGGCAGCAAAAAGCCGTGACCGGCGATCTCGACGGCCAGCCAGCTGCGCGTGGGCGCCTGCTCGCGCACCGTCTGCAGGCGCTCGGCCAGCCGTTGCTGCAATTCCCTGAGGGCTTCCTTGTTGGCCATCGAAGGTGCTCCGGATCAGCCGAAGGCCTTGATTTTGGCCAGCAGCTCGTCCGGGTTGACCGGCTTGACGACGTAGTCGCGAGCGCCCTGGCGCATGCCCCAGACGCGATCGGTCTCCTGGTTCTTGCTGGTGCAGATGATGACCGGCACGTTGGCGAAGTCCGGATCGCGGGTGATGGCGCGGGTCAGCTGAAAGCCGTTCTGGCCGGGCATGACCACGTCCATGAGGATCAGGTCGGGCTTTTCTTCCTGCAGGCGCTTGAGCGCTTCTTCGCCATTCTCGGCGGTGCGCACCTTGTAGCCCTTCTTGGTCAGCAATTCCGACAGAACGTGAAGTTCGGTCTTGGAATCGTCAACGAGCAGGATTTTCTGGATGGACATGGCTAACCTCTTGTCGTTCGCCACTGCGCCCTCCCGTGACATGGCGCGTGGCGTGGATCTTCACATTCTGGGGACTTCGGGAGGTCGCACAGCCCGCTCGGCGCGGCCGCACCCCCCCTGGGGGCGTTCTATCGGTGTTCAGCGGTGTATTGAGCGACAGCCTGCAACAACTGGTCCTTCGTGAACGGTTTGGTCAGGTAGTCCTGCGAACCCACCATTCGGCCACGTGCCTTGTCGAACAGCCCGTCCTTGGACGACAGCATGATCACGGGCGTGTTGGCGAAACGCGGGTTGCGCTTGATGATGGCGCAGGTCTGGTAACCGTCCAGCCTGGGCATCAGGATGTCGCAGAAGATGATGTCGGGGGCGTGGTCGTTGACCTTGGACAAGGCGTCGAAGCCATCTTCGGCCAGCACGACCTCGTAGCCGCCCTGCTTGAGGAAAATCTCGGCGCTGCGGCGGATGGTGTTGCTGTCGTCGATGACAAGCACCTTCCGGGACGCGGGGGCGTCGGGGTTCACGGATTCAGACACTGCAAACACTCCTCCATCTGGCCGACATGCCCTGAGGGCCATCGGGCAGCGTTTTCATGGTCGAGGGGCTCAGAGAGGCACCATCTCGAAATCGTCCTTGCGGGCGCCACATTCGGGACAGACCCAGTTCATGGGAACGTCCTGCCAGCGGGTGCCGGGAGGGATGCCCTCCTCTGGCAGGCCCGCGGCCTCGTCGTAGATCCAGCCGCAGATCAGGCACATCCAGGTACGAAACTCGCTCACGTTGGTTCAGACCAGCTTGAATACAATCAGCCCATTGTAGCCACGCCTTTTTTGTGTAAACCGCAGGGTTTGCCGGCAATGGCTCACGCTTCTTACACTGTTTACCCACCTGATGAACGCACTCCAGACCGGCCCGGACGAAGCCCAGCCCCCCACCGACCAGGACGGGGGTGCGCCAGCCTGCGTCATGAGCTTCAATGCCAACGACCCCAGCGGGGCCTCGGGCATCGGTGCGGACATCGCCACCGTGGCCGCCATGGGCGCCCACGCGCTGCCCGTGGTCACCAGCTTGCTGATCCGCGACACCGCCGAGGTGTTCGAGTCGGTCGAGATCGACCCGGAGGCCGTCATGGAGCAGGCCCGCTCCATCCTGGAGGACGTGACCGTCGCTTCCTGGAAGGTGGGCTTCCTGGGCAGCGCCGAAAACATCAGCGTGGTTGCCGAGATCCTGTCGGATTACCCCGACACCCCCCTGGTGGCGCACCTGTCCAACCTGTCCTGGATGGACGACGACGCCCAGATGGCCTACCTGGACGCTTACCGCGAGCTGATCCTGCCGGCCACGCACGTGCTGGTCGGCGCCCACCAGACGCTGACCGACTTCCTGCTGCCCGAGTGGGAGTCCGAGCGCATGCCCTCGGCGCGCGAGCTGGCCGTGGCCGCCTCCGAGCTGGGCGCCAGCTACGTGCTGGTCACCGGCGTGCAGTTGCCCGACCAGTTCATCGACAACGTGCTGGCTTCGCCGCAAGGCGCGCTGGCGGGCGAGCGCTTCGAGCGCTTCGAGGCCGGTTTCGTCGGCGCGGGTGACACCCTGTCGGCGGCGCTGGCGGCCATCCTCTCCAGTGGCACCGAGCTCGACGTCGCCGTGTCCGAGGCCCTGAGCTTCCTCGACCAGGCGCTGGACGCGGGCTTTCGCCCTGGCATGGGCAACGTCGTGCCCGACCGCTTCTTCTGGGCCCTGCCCCCTGGCGACGCCCCGGCCGATGGCGAGCCGCTGCCCGAGGGCAGCGAGCCGGGCCAGCCCACGCTCGACGACACCCCGCCGCCCTCTTCCCGCAACGTCCACTGACGTCATCCGACATGTCCCGCAACGCCCAGCTGTTCGAGCGCGCCCAGCGCGCCATCCCGGGCGGCGTGAACTCGCCCGTGCGTGCCTTCAAGGCCGTGGGCGGCACGCCCCGCTTCATCCAACGCGCCCAAGGCGCCTACACCTGGGACGCCGACGGCACCCGTTTCATCGACTACATCGGCTCCTGGGGCCCGATGATCCTGGGCCACGGTCACCCCGAGGTGCTCGAGGCGGTGCAAAAAGCAGCGCTGGAGGGCTTCTCCTTCGGCGCCCCCACCGAGCGCGAGATCGAGCTCGCAGAAGAAATCCTGAAACTGGTGCCCAGCGCCGAGCAGGTCCGCCTGGTCAGCTCGGGCACCGAGGCCGGCATGAGCGCCATCCGCCTGGCGCGCGGCCACACCGGCCGCAACAAAATCATCAAGTTCGAGGGCTGCTACCACGGCCACGCCGACGCCCTGCTGGTCAAGGCTGGCTCGGGCCTGGCCACCTTCGGCCATCCCACCAGCGCCGGCGTGCCGGCCGAGGTGGTGCAGCACACCCTGGTGCTGACCTACAACGACATCGAGCAGATCGAGCAGGCCTTTGCCACCCAGGGCGATGACATCGCCTGCGTGATGATCGAGCCCATCGCCGGCAACATGAACTTCGTGCGCGCCAGCGTGCCCTTCATCCAGCGCGTCAGCGAGCTGTGCAAGCAGCACGGTGCCCTGTTCGTGTTCGACGAGGTGATGAGCGGGTTCCGTGTTGGGCTGGGCAGCGCCCAGGGCCTGTACGCGCAGCTGATCCCGGGTTTCCAGCCTGACATGAGCGTGTTCGGCAAGGTGATTGGCGGGGGCATGCCGCTGGCGGCTTTTGCCTCGAGCCGCG
>NZ_DCXA01000168.1:6791-9481 GCF_002328915.1 Aquabacterium sp. UBA2148 | reverse complement strand
CCTCGAGCCGCGAGGTCATGTCCAAGCTGGCGCCGCTGGGCCCGGTCTACCAGGCCGGCACCCTCTCGGGCAACCCGGTGGCCACCGCCTGTGGCCTGGCCACGCTCAAGCTCATCCAGCAGCCAGGCTTTTTCGAACAGCTGTCGGCTCGCACACGCCAGCTGATGGGCGGCTTCGTGAAGGTGGCGGCCGACGCCGGCGTGCCCCTGACCGCCGACAGCGAAGGCGGCATGTTCGGCTTCTTCTTTGCCCCCGAGCTGCCCCAGAACTACCAGGAAGTCATGGCGCGGGGCACCGACACCTTCAACCGCTTCTTCCACCTGATGCTGGACCAGGGCGTGTACCTCGCGCCGGCCATGTACGAAGCCGGCTTCGTCAGCGCCGCCCACACCGACCAGGACATCGCCGACACGGTCGCGGCCGCGGCCAACGCCTTCCGCCGGCTCTGAGGCCCCTTTTTCAAGCGACCCCATGCACATCCACATCCTCGGTATCTGCGGCACCTTCATGGGTGGCGTGGCCGCACTGGCCCGTGAGGCCGGCCACCGCGTGACCGGTTGCGACGCCGGCGTCTACCCGCCGATGTCCGACCAACTGCGCGCCCTCGGCATCGACCTGATCGAAGGCTACGGCGTCGATCAGCTTGAACTCAAGCCCGACCTGTTCGTGGTTGGCAACGTGGTCAGCCGGGGCAACCCGCTGATGGAGGCCATCCTCGACGCCGGCCTGCCCTACACGAGCGGCCCCCAGTGGCTGAGCGAGCACGTGCTGCAAGGCAGGCATGTGCTGGCCGTGGCCGGCACGCACGGCAAGACGACGACCACCTCGATGCTGACCTGGATCCTGGAGGCCTGCGGCCTGCAGCCCGGCTTCCTGGTGGGCGGCGTGCCGCAGAACTTCGGCGTTTCGGCCCGACTGGGCCGCAACGATGAGGCCTCGCGCCCCGTCGGCGGCCACCCCTTTGTCATCGAGGCCGACGAGTACGACACGGCCTTCTTCGACAAGCGCAGCAAGTTCGTGCACTACCACCCGCGCACCGCCGTGCTCAACAACCTCGAGTTCGACCACGCCGACATCTTTGCCGACCTGGCCGCCATCGAGACGCAGTTCCACCACCTGGTGCGCACCGTGCCGGCCTCGGGCCGCCTGGTGGTCAATGCCCGCGAAGAGGCCCTCGAGCGCGTGCTGACCCGCGGCTGCTGGAGCGACGTCGCACGCTTCGGCGTGCGCGGTGACACGCCAGGCTTTCGCGCCCGTGGCGAGCCCCATTCGTTCGACGTGCTCAAGGCCGGTGTGCTGGTCGGGCGCGTTGAATGGAGCCTGCTGGGCGAGCACAACCAGATGAACGCGCTGGCTGCCATCGCCGCCGCCGAAAACGTGGGCGTGCCGCCTCAACAGGCCTGCGAGGCGCTGGGCCGGTTCGAGAACGTCAAGCGGCGCATGGAGGTCAAGGGCGAGGTGGGCGGCATCACCGTCTACGACGACTTCGCCCACCACCCGACCGCCATCCGCACCACGGTCGATGGTCTGCGCCGCAAGGTCGGGCCCGACGCGCGCATCATCGCGGTGTTCGAGCCGCGATCCAACACCATGAAGCTGGGCACGATGAGGGCCCTGCTGCCCTGGTCGCTCGAAGACGCCGACCTGGCGATCTGTCACTCAGGCGGACTGGGTTGGGATGCAGGCGAGGCACTGGCCGAAATGGGCGAGCGCGCCTTGGTGGCCGACACCATCGACGCCGTGGTGGTCAAGGTGGTCAAGGCTGCACGGCCAGGCGATCACATCCTGTGCATGAGCAATGGGGGCTTTGGTGGCATCCACGCCAAGCTCCTGTCGGCGCTGAGCTGATCCGAGGGCGGCTCGGCGCCAACCACGCGCCGGGACGGCCTCAGTCGGGCACCGACTCGGATTCGGGTGCCGTGGCCGACTCGGCGATGAGTTGGTTCAAGGGGAAACGGGCGCCTGGGCGAAGCCCGAGTCGGGCCTGCGGCTCGAACGCATCGACCCGGTCCGTGATCAGGCCATCCAGACCGCCCGCCCAGAGGGTGTCTGCACGCTCGGCTTCGTTGACCGTGTAGGCCAACGCCTTGAGCCCTGCCTCGTGGATGATCTCGATGCGACGATCGCTCAGGAAGGCCTGGTGCACGACCAGGGCGCAGCAACCCATCTCGACCGCCTGCTCGACGGCCTCCGGGATCCAGCGATCGACCAGCAGGGCACGGGGCAGATCGGGTTGGGCGTCCCTCGCGGCACTCAGGGCCTCGACGCTGAATGAGCTCAGCAGCGGCTTGACCTCGGCCTGAGCCCACCATTGGGCGACCCGGTCGGCCACGGTGCGACCCGTGCGGACCTCATCGCCCGGCGAGGGCTTGATTTCCAGGTTCACCATCAGCCCCAAGGCCTGAAGCCAACGCGCCAGGCTCTCCAGGCGCAGCAAGGGCTCTCCGGCGTGGGACCGGCCATGCCATGACCCCGCATCCAGCCTGGACAAGGCGTCCCAGGTGAGCGCGCCGGCCAAGCCCTGCCCGTTGGTGGTGCGCTCCAACTCGGCGTCGTGCAGCAGGAAAGGCTCCCCATCTGCACTCAGTTTGACGTCGCACTCGAACATCCCGAAACCATGATCGGCACCCAGGCGAAAGGCAGCCAGCGTGTTTTCAGGGGCCTGCGAGCCGGCGCCGCGGTGGGCAATC
>NZ_DCXA01000168.1:0-6734 GCF_002328915.1 Aquabacterium sp. UBA2148 | reverse complement strand
CCTGCGAGCCGGCGCCACGGTGGGCAATCCAGCAAGGGTAAGGCCAAGGATCGAGTGGGGAGGTCGGCGTCGGCATGGGTGTCAGGATAGCGAAACCCCTCAAGCATGAAACGATCCACAGGGGGGTGTGAAGTGCCCTTTTCGCGGGAAGGGGTGGGTGGGGTGCGTTAACATCTCGCCTCAGGCGCGAAAACCACCCCCTCACCGCAGTGCCTGGGCGGCTTGCGTCGCCCCGGCTCCGTGGCGTTTTCATTCAGGAACCCGGCCAAAACTGGCCTTTCGCGCCCGGCGCCCTCATGAACGCACCCACCGAGCTGACCCACATGACCGCCCAGGTCGCCGACGGCCACGCCGACGGCCAACCCCGCCTGCGCGAGATCCCCTACAACTACACCTCTTTCTCGGACCGCGAGATCGTCCAGCGCCTGCTGGGCCAGCGTGCCTGGGAGGTGCTCAGCCTGCTTCGCACCGAACGCCAGACCGGCCGCTCCGCCCGCATGCTCTACGAGGTGCTGGGCGACATCTGGGTGGTGCAGCGCAACCCCTACCTGCAAGACGACCTGCTGAACACGCCCAAGCGCCGTGGCCAGCTGATCGACGCGCTCTATCACCGCCTCAGCGAAGTCAACAAGCGCCGCACCCCCGGCAGCGACGCCGGGCGCGACAAGCTGGTCGGCGAATTGCTCGAAGCCGCCGGCCAGGCCATCGACCGCTTCGCGCGCGCCTTCGAACAGATGGCCGACCTGCGCAAGCGCGCCGCCGAGGCCCTGCGTCGCGTCACCCGCGCCGACAACATCAAGTTCGATGGCCTCAGCCGCGTCGCCCACGTGACGGATGCCACCGACTGGCGCGTCGAGTACCCCTTCGTCGTGCTCACGCCCGACACCGAAGAGGAGATGGCGGGCCTGGTCAAGGGCTGCGTCGAACTCGGCCTGACCATCATCCCGCGTGGGGGCGGAACCGGCTACACCGGCGGCGCTGTGCCCCTGACCTGGAAGAGCGCGGTCATCAACACCGAAAAGCTCGAGCAGATGACCGAGGTCGAGCTGGTCGACCTGCCCGGCGTGCAGCACAAGGTGCCCACCGTCTGGACGGGCGCGGGCGTCGTCACCCAGCGCGTGGCCGATGCGGCCGAGCGCGCCGGTTACGTGTTCGCCGTGGACCCGACCTCGGCCGAGGCCTCGTGCGTGGGCGGCAACGTCGCCATGAACGCGGGTGGCAAGAAGGCCGTGCTGTGGGGCACCGCGCTCGACAACCTCGCCTCGTGGCGCATGGTCACGCCCAACGCCGAGTGGCTGGAGGTGGTCCGCATCAACCACAACCTGGGCACGATCCACGACGTCGAGGTGGCGAGCTTCGAGCTGCACTACTACGCGGCCGACGGCAAGACCCACCTGCGCACCGAAAAGCTCGACATCCCCGGCCGCATCTTCCGCAAAGAAGGCCTGGGCAAGGACGTCACCGACAAGTTCCTGGCCGGCCTGCCCGGCATCCAGAAGGAAGGCTGCGACGGCCTGATCACCAGCTGCCGCTGGGTGGTGCACCGCATGCCCAAGCACACCCGCACGGTGTGCCTGGAGTTCTTCGGCAACCCGACCCTGTGCGTGCCCTCGATCGTCGAAATCAAGGACTTCATGTTCGCCGAGATGGCGCAACCAGGCGGCGCCATCCTGGCCGGCCTGGAGCACCTCGACGACCGCTACCTCAAGGCCGTGGGCTACGCGACCAAGAGCAAGCGCACGGTGGGCGGCAATGGCCTGCCCAAGATGGTGCTGATCGGCGACATCGTCGGTGACGACGAAGACCGCGTGGCCCGCGCCACCAGCGAGGTCATCCGCCTGGCCAACGGCCGCAACGGCGAAGGCTTCGTGGCCGTGAGCGCCGACGCGCGCAAGAAGTTCTGGGCCGACCGCAAGCGCACCGCCGCCATCGCCAAGCACACCAACGCCTTCAAGGTGAACGAAGACGTGGTGATCCCGCTGCCGCGCATGGGCGAGTACACGCTGGGCATCGAGCGCATCAACATCGAGCTCTCGCTGCGCAACAAGCTGGCCTTGCTGGATGCGTTCGACGCCTTCTTCAAGGGTGGCAACGCGGCGGTGGCAGCTTTCATGGGCAAGGCAGACGACCCGTCGGAGCTGCCCAGCGACGAGCAACTCACCGAGAAGGTGCAGGCGGCGCAAACGCTGCTGGCCCAGACGCGCGCCCGCTGGGGCTTCCTGTACCAGCACCTCGACACCCCGCTGGCCGACGTCAGCGGCGACTTGGTGGCCCTGGGCTACACCCAGCACCAGGACGGCACCTATGTGCCAGATGAGGCCACCGCTGGCCAGGGCACCGTCTTCAACCTGCTGCAGACGTGGAGCATCCGCGCCGGCTGGAAGAAGGAAATCCGTGAGCCGCTGGCCAAGGTCTTCAACGGCGCGGCGCTCAGCCCCGTCATCGACGAGCTCAAGCGCATCCACAAGCAGGTGCTGCGCGGTCGCGTGTGGGTGGCCCTGCACATGCACGCCGGCGACGGCAACGTGCACACCAACATCCCGGTCAACTCCGACAACTACGAGATGCTGCAAACGGCGCACGAAGCCGTGGCGCGCATCATGAAGCTGGCGCGTTCGCTCGACGGGGTCATCTCCGGTGAGCACGGCATCGGCATCACCAAGCTCGAGTTCCTGACCGACGAAGAGATCGCCAACTTCACGGCCTACAAGCTGAAAGTGGACCCCGAAGGCCGCTTCAACAAGGGCAAGCTGCTGCGCGGCGCGGCCCTCAAGGCCCTGGGCGATGACGTGCACGCCGCCGACCTGACCGAGGCCTACACGCCCTCGTTCGGCTTGATGGGCCACGAGTCGCTGATCATGCAGCAGTCTGACATCGGCGACATCGCAGCCAGCGTCAAGGACTGCCTGCGCTGCGGCAAGTGCAAACCGGTGTGCGCCACCCACGTGCCGCGCGCTAACCTGCTCTACAGCCCGCGCAACAAGATCCTGGCGACTTCGCTGCTGGTCGAGGCTTTCCTGTACGAAGAGCAGACGCGCCGCGGCGTGTCCATCCAGCACTGGTCCGAGTTCGAGGACGTGGCCGACCACTGCACGGTCTGCCACAAGTGCCTGACGCCCTGCCCGGTCAAGATCGACTTCGGCGACGTGTCGATGAACATGCGCAACCTGCTGACCAAGATGGGCAAGAAGAGCTTCCGCCCCGCTGGTGCAGCCGGCATGGCCATGCTCAACACCAACAACCCGCAGACCATCAAGCTGATCCGCACGGCGCTGGTGGACGTGGCCATGCCGCTGCAGCGCGTGGCCAACGACGTGATGAAGGTGGTGGCCCGCAAGCAGACCGACGCACCGCCGGCCACGGTGGGCAAGGCCCCGCTGAAGCAGGAAATCATCCACTTCATCAACAAGAAGATGCCGGGCGGCCTGCCCAAAAAGACCGCGCGCGCCCTGCTGGACATCGAGGACAAGGACTACGTCCCCATCATCCGCGACCCCAAGCAGACGACGGCCGACACCGAGGCGGTGTTCTACTTCCCAGGTTGCGGCTCGGAGCGCCTGTTCAGCCAGGTGGGCCTGGCCACGCAAGCCATGCTCTGGCATGCGGGCGTGCAGACCGTGCTGCCGCCGGGCTACCTGTGCTGCGGCTACCCCCAGCGCGGCGCCGGCCAGTTCGACAAGGCCGAGAAGATGATCACCGACAACCGGGTGCTGTTCCACCGCGTGGCCAACACGCTGAACTACCTGGACATCAAGACGGTGGTGGTCAGCTGCGGCACCTGCTATGACCAGCTGCAGGGCTACCAGTTCGACAAGATCTTCCCGGGCTGCCGCATCATCGACATCCACGAGTACCTGCTGGAAAAGGGCATCACGCTCAAGGGCAAGGACGCGTTCCTGTACCACGACCCCTGCCACACGCCCATGAAGCTGCAGGACCCGATGAAGACCGTCAAGGCCCTGGTGGGCGACGGCGTCATCAAGTCCGAGCGCTGCTGCGGCGAGGCCGGCACGCTGGCCGTCAGCCGCCCGGACATCTCCACGCAGATCCGCTTCCGCAAGGAAGAAGAGATCCGCAAGGGCGAGGCCGCGCTGCGCAACCAGGGCCTGCTGGGCGAGAAGGACAACGTCAAGATCCTGACCTCCTGCCCCGCGTGCCTGCAAGGCCTGAGCCGCTACGGTGAAGACACGGCCAACGGCCTGCTCGAAGCCGACTACATCGTCGTCGAGATGGCCCGCCAGATCCTGGGCGAGAACTGGATGCGCGAGTACGTCGACCGGGCCAACACCGGCGGCATCGAGCGGGTGCTGGTGTGAGTCCGATGACCGGTTGCGAGCTGTGCGAGCAGGAAGGTGGCATCCCCGTCTTCCGCAACGAAGCCCTGCGCGTGATCCGCGCGGTGGATGCCGACCACCCGGCCTTCTACCGCGTGATCTGGAACGCGCACGTGGCCGAGTGGACCGACCTGCCCCCGGCTGACCGCAGCCGCATCATGCAGGCCGTGGCCAAGGTCGAGACGGTGCTGCGCGAGCACATCAAGCCCACCAAGGTCAACCTGGCGAGCCTGGGCAACGTGGTGCCGCACCTGCACTGGCATGTGATCGCGCGCTTCGACTGGGACGCCCGCTGGCCTGCGCCGGTGTGGGCGCCCAAGCAACGCGAGGTGTCGGATGCCGAGGCGCGCCTGGCACTGCCCCTGACCGAGCTGGACCGCCGCGTGGCCGAGGCGCTGCTGGCCGGCTGAGTTCAGCCGCCGCCGGGCACACCGCCCTCGGCACCGCCAGGGTCACCGCCAGAGACACCCCCACCCAACGGGCCTGCCTGAGCCACCGACAGCCCGTCTCGGGCCGCCGCCTGCATCAACTGCTGCTCCATCCGAACGTAATGGCTCACCATGTGGGCCAGGCCATCGACCAGCTCGTCGTATGAGATGGGCGGGTTCGGATCGGAGAGGTGCCGGATCACGGTGAACATGCCGGCGTTCACGAAGATGTAGCTCATGGCCGCGAAGCGCTGCATGCGCGCGTACTGCGGGTTGTGCAGCAGGTACTGCACGATGATGTCGCCCAGCAAGCGCGAGACCTCGGTCAGGTCCAGGCGGAAGTCGGCGTTGAAGATCACCCTGGCATAACGCAGGTAACGCTGGTCGTCGCGCAGCAGCAGGGCCTGCACCTCGTAGAGCAGCGTCGGGATGGCCTGCGTCAAAGGCGTGCGCACGATCCTGGGTGTCAGGGGCTGCAAGGTGCTGACCAGGTCGCGCACGAAGCGCTCCTGCATGGCCGCGTAGATGGCTTCCTTGTTGCGGAAGTACTCGTAGAGCGACCCCACGCTGACGCCCGCGATGTCGGCGATGTGGGTGGTGGTGGTGCCGGCCAGGCCATGCCTGCCCAGGCTGATGTAGCCGGCGTCCAGGATGGCTTCCACGGTGGACTTGGCGCGTTGCTGTCGGGGGATGCGTGGCATGGCTGACGTGAAAGGATCCGAATTGAATCCGAATGAACATTCGGATCAAACTGTCAGCGATTATCGTGCACGTCAAGCAAACGTGCGCCCATCAGGAGACCACGCATGTCAGACACCGTTGCCACCCGCCCGCTCACTGGCGCCCAGGTGGGCATCCCCCCCGTCACATCGACTTTCGCTTCCCCAGGCTTCTCAGCGGTATTTCTTTTACGACCAGAACCCGCTGGCCAGCCTGATGTTCGTGGTCTTCTCCGGCATCTTTCCGCCGGGCGAGCGCTTCTTCATGGAGTCGGTGCGCCACTTCCGCGACCGCATCACCGACCCGGTGCTCAAGGCCCAGGTCTCGGGCTTCATGGGACAGGAGGCCCTGCACGGCCGTGAACACGATCGGCTCAACGACCTGTTCCGCGAGCGCGGCCTCGACGTGGACCTGCCTGCTCGCTACGTGCGCTTCGGACTGCGCCAGCTCGAGCGCTTCTCGCCCCGGCTGCAATTGGCGTGCACCACCATGATGGAGCACTTCACCGCCCACCTCGCCGAGGTCTGGCTGACCGACGAGGCCCTGGCAAAGTCATCCGACCCGGAAATGCTGCAGCTTTGGTACTGGCACGCGCTCGAAGAGCTCGAACACAAGTCAGTGGCCTACGACGTTTTCGAGCTGATCGGTGGCACCCAGCGCGAGCGCAAGCAAGCCGGCTGGCTCGTGGGCATTTTTGTGATGCTGCCGGTGGTGGCCAGCTGGCTCCACCTGCTGATCAAAGAAGGACAACTCTTCAACCTGAAAGAGAACCGGCAAGGCTTCAAGGCACTGTTTGGCCCCAAGGCATTGATCAGCTCGGTGCTGCGCCACATGCCCAAGTTCTGGCGGCGCAAGTTCCACCCGCGCCAGCAGGCCACGCAAGCGCTGGAAGAGGCATGGCGCACTCGTCTCTTCGGGCCGCAAGGCGAACTGCTCGACGCCTACCGCAACCCGAAGCCCTCGAACTGAACAGGCTCGCTGGGCTCAGCGCAACTGAAAGCGCCTGACCACTTCGGCCAGCGTTTCCGCCTGGCCCTTGAGGTGCTCTGCCGCTGCAGCGGACTCTTCAACCAGGGCCGCGTTCTGCTGCGTCATCTGATCGAGCTTGCCGACCGCCTGGCTGACGAGGCCGATGCCATCGGATTCCTGGTCGGCCGCCTGGGTGATCTCGCGGATGATCTGCGTCACGCGCTCGACGCCCTCGACGATGCCCTGCATGGACGTGCCCGCTTCTTGCACCAGCTTGGAGCCC
>NZ_DCXA01000080.1:10302-14201 GCF_002328915.1 Aquabacterium sp. UBA2148 | reverse complement strand
TTCTTCGGCGACCGCGCGCCCGCACGCGACACGCCACTGGCCGCGGCAGATGCCCCAGGTGTGCTGCAGCGCGCGCTGGCCGAAGACGCCATCGACCTGACAGCCAGTGCCGCCGCCGGCCGCGTGCGGGTCTACCAAATCGAGGGCAGCGGCGCCCCCCTGCTGTTCGTGCGCGACAGCCGCAACGTGCAACACGCCGAACGGGTCTGGCTGGACGGCGTGCGCAGCGGCTTGAGTGGCGTCAGCGATGTGCAGGCCGCCATCGACCAGCTGCGCAGCGGCAGCTGCCTGCACACCGTCATCCACCCGGGCATGTCCGCATCGGCCATCCATGCGGCTTTCAAGGCCCTGCAGGGCAGCCAGCGCACGCTCATCAGCTTCGAGCCCGGCGAGTACAAGCTGGGCAAGCCACTGATCCTCAGCCAGGCAGGGCACGTCGAGATCCGGGGGCACCAGGCGCTGCTGCACGAGAGCCAGTCTGCCCGGGTGCTCGTCGTGCGCGACTGCGACAGCCTGGTGCTCGAGGGCCTGAGCTTGGTGGGCGAGGCCAACGGCCGCTTCGGGCGCGACAGCTTGCGCGAGGCCCTTTCTTTGGCTGGCCTGAAAGACGACGAGGAAGACGACGGCAAGGCACTGGCTGGTGCCCTGACGGTGCAGGACACGCCCCAGGTTCGGCTGCACGGCGTGAAAGCCGTTGTGGCAGCGGACGATGGCCCGCAAGCCGTCGGCATCGGCATCGCGGACCTGGCATCGATCAAGGCGAAACGCCAGGGCACCCGCATGCACGTCGACATCGGTCACTGCACCGTCACCGTGGGCGCGAACCAGGGCGGCATCGCCTGCCTGCATGCCCAACGCGCACACCTGCACGACAACGTGTTGAGCGCCGAAGACCCTGGCAAACCCATGCGACACGGCATCGTCATCATCGGCTCGCAAGAAGGTTCGGTGATGGTCGAGCGCAACCTGGTCGAGGGCACCACCGAGGGCATCGGCATCGACGGCGCCCTGACCGCCCACCTGCGGCAAAACGATGTCCGCACGGACACCAAAATCGGTCGTGAATCGGGCGTGGTGGCCATCGATCTGCAGGGCGAGTACGGCAGCCAGGTGATGCTGCAGGACAACTTCATCGCGGGCGCGGCCACGGGCATCCGCTTTCAACCCACCAACAAGGCCACACGCCGAGTGCTGTGGCTGATCGCCGGCAACGTGGGTGAGCAAGTCGGTCAGTTGCTGGACGTGCAGGGCTCGGCGGACGGCCGCATCACCCAGCGCGACAACATCGAAGCCTGACCATGGACCAGGCCACACGTGTCCAACGGTTGCGGGTGCACGGGCAAGGCCTGAGCGCCAGCCACGCCAGGCAGCACGTGACACGGTGGATGGAGCGGCAGACACCCACGCGCCTGGGCCTGCCCCCCGACGCCATCGTGCTGTTGCGCAGCGTGCAGGCACCCTGGTCGGCGCTGCACCCCGACAGCCCGGTGGATGTGCTGGCCGGCCGACTGAGGAGTGCCGTTCGCCCGGCCATGGGCACCTCGCCAGGACCAGGTTGTGAGGCCGTCTGGTTCGCCGACGAGGCCGAGCTGCTGGCCTGCCTGGCGCACGACAGCGTGCAAGGAAGCATCGGGCACCAATGGTGGTGGCAGACCTGGCTGGGCCGCAGGCCCACTGCCGAAGAGGCGCTGCAGGCTTGGCTGACATCGGCCAGGTCCGCACCGGCGGCGATGGTTCGCTTGAAGACCATGGGGCCAGGGCTGGCATGGGCCAGGCACATCGGCTCGACAGGGCGAGTGGCGCTGCTGCAAGCCATCCAGCGGCATCACCCGGTTGCCCAGGGAGTCTCGGCATGGCTGACGCAGGCCCTGGGCGACGCCGAGGTCACGCTCTCATCGCAAGAGGCTGGAGCGGACATGGCGCAGCCACCCCAGACGGGTCCACGCGCAGGGGGTCCGTGGCCTTTCGCCAGTGAGCCCACCCCATCGCACAGGCCTGAAGACCTGCACCGCCTCGATGGGGCATCTCTCCTGCTGGCCTTGTGCACCTTGCTGCACGGGTCTCCCCACCTGGCGCTGGACGCACGTCAGCTGAGGGCACGCTTGACGCCTGCCCCCACGGCACCCGATGAGCGACATGGGCAGGTCAGCCAACACGGTCTCGACTCGCTCCGGCTCCTGGCTGAACAACAGCCCGCTCAGCCACACGCCGCCAGACCACCGTCCCCATCAACAGGCCCGCGCCCCGCACGCCAGGACACCGCGCCCGATCACGCCACCGATCAAGGCCACGGCGAGGCCAAACCGCTCCGACTTGCTGCGCCAAGCCACGGCATGCAAGACGCCAGCGCCACGGGGCCCACGACCACCACCGACATGCCGATGGCGCCGTCGACACCGATCAGCCAGGGCCCAACCACGGCCTCCGCCAGCGCGGCGCCAACCCAGCGCTGCGTGCCCCCCCTTCACATCGTTCGTTCGCACCCGACGCAGACCTCGCTGGGCGGCGTCTTCTTCCTGCTGAACGTGGCGCTGGCCTGGGAGCTTTACGGCGACTTCACCCGCCCCAGGCACGCTTTGCTCAGCGTGTCACCGTGGCAGTTCCTGCACGCGGCGGGCATCGCCTTGTTGGGCCGCTCCTTCGCCAGCGACCCCATCGCTGGCTGGCTGCGCGCCCAATCACCCTTTGGGCGCCCACGCCCAGCTGCCGCACTGGGCGCCGCCCCCTTGGCCTTGCTGCCCGAAGCCGAAGCCCAAAGGCTGCAATCGCCCGACGCCCTCAGGCCTGCGCATGCCCCCTCATCCACAGCACAGCGAACCCCCAGGCGAGCCGACCACGAACTGAGCTGCTGGTGGCCGCTCCTTCGCCATCGCCTGTCCCTGGCGCTGAACCTGCCCGAGAGCGAGGCGGTCGCCACCTGCCTGAAGCTGCCCGCTCGCATCGAACGCCGAGGTGAACGGGTCGATGTGGGCTTTGCCTTGCACCACCTCCCCCTGGCCATTCGGCTGGCTGGGCTGGACCGCAACCCTGGCTGGGTGCCCGCCTCGGGTTGCGACGTGCGCTTTCACTTCGAGGCCTGACCATGCCAGACACCGCTCGCCCCATCGCCCCGACCTTGTCTGCCTGGCGGGTGCGCAGCCTGCTGACGCTGCTGCGGGGTGCATTGCAAAACGGCGAAGAGCTGGGCAGCTGGTTGACGCGCCACCCCGTCTTGCACGGTGTGCTGGACGAGGCCGCGGCACTGGGCCTGAACGACCTGACGCTGGACGAAGCGCTCAACCGCCTCGACCTGGCGCTGGCCCCATCGTCCAGCTTGACGCCAAACGACTCACCCTCAGATGCCGATGCAGGTGGTGTACGCCTGCAGCGACTGGCCCAAGCCCTGTCACTGGGCCCGGATGACCTGGGCATGTGGGTGGCCCTGGCCCTGCCCGAAGACGACCCCCGCCTGGCGCGCTTCATCGACGAGCTGCACGGCGAGGGTGGCTTGCTCACCCGCGCCACCCTGGTGCGCTGCTGGGCCCCCCTGACGGTCGCTCGCGCATTGCAGCGCATGCAGACTGCGAACCTGCTCCAGCCCAGTGCCGCCGAGGCCGCGCAGGCACCAGCCCTGCGCGCTCACCCTGCGCTGTGGGAGCTGGCCTGTGGGCTGCCCCCCTCATCCAGCAGTTGGCTGCATCGCCCCCGGCAAGAGCTGCCCAAGCTGGATGAGCTCATCCTGCCCGATGCATGGCGATCGAGGCTGAGCGCTGCCTTGCCGGCGCCAGCCGCTGCACTCGAGGATGCGCCACCGACGACAGGCCAACGCACTTGCGACAACGAGTCACGTGCTTGCTGGGCCTTGCGCGGCCTGCCCGGCAGCGGCCGGCGCACCCTGGCCGCCGCGCTGGCCCGCCACC
>NZ_DCXA01000080.1:6207-10260 GCF_002328915.1 Aquabacterium sp. UBA2148 | reverse complement strand
TGGCCCGCCACCAAGGCCAAGGCCTGATCGAAGCCGTGGACCCTGCGCACCTGCCCACCCTGGGCGCCGCCGCCGCGCTGATGGGTGCCATGCCCCTGGTCAGCTTCGAGCCCATGCTCGGTGAGCGCCTGAACTGGCAGCCCCCTGCCGGCTGCGCCGGGCTGATCGTTGCCCGCCTGCCCCAGCATGGTGGCCTGGCGGTGACAGACCGGCCCGTGCACACGCTCGAGCTCGACGCGCCCGACCTCGGCGAGCGCCGCCTGCATTGGCGCCTGGCCTTGTCCAGAGCGCCACACGCCCTGCAAAGCCCCGATGCCATCGAGCCCACCGACGCGTTGCTTGACCTGCGCCTGCCGCGCGGCACCTTGCACCGACTGGCCCGCTCGCTGCCAAGGCCATCCCAGGCCAGCCAGGCAGACGCGGTTGAGCTGCACACCGCCGTTCTGCGCCAACTCGACGAAGCCGGCCGCTTCGCGCTCGATGGCCTCGCGCAGCGCATGCCTGACTTGCACGACGACGAAACCCTGGCCCTGCCCGGCCACGCGCAAGAAGAGTTCGAGACCCTGGTGGCCCGCTGCCGCCACCGCGACCGGCTGGCCAGCCTGCTGCCATCGGCCTTCGGTCACAGCGACGGTGTGAAAGCCTTGTTCAAAGGCCCCAGTGGCACCGGCAAGACGCTGGCTGCGCGCCACCTGGCGCGCGCCTTGAGTCGACCGCTCTACCGCGTCGACCTGGCCGCCACGGTGAGCAAGTACATCGGCGAGACCGAGCGCAACCTCGAGCGCGTGTTCGAGGCCGCCGAATCGCTCGACGTGGTGCTGCTGCTCGACGAAGGCGACGCGCTGATGGCCGGCCGCACGCAGGTGGGCAGCGCCACGGACCGCTACGCCAACCTCGAAACCAACTACCTGCTGCAGCGACTGGAGCGCTACCGCGGGGTGATGGTCGTGACCACCAACGCCGCCGACCGCATCGACGCGGCCTTCACGCGGCGCATGGACGCCACGCTCGACTTCCCCCTGCCCGATGCCCTGACCCGATTGGCGTTGTGGCAAGCGCACCTGGGCTCGCTCCAGCATGTGTCGGGTGAAACGCTGGAGCGGGTGGCGCTGCGCTGCCAGCTCTCCGGTGGGCAGATCCGCAACGCAGCCCTGCACGCGGCCCTGCTGGCCATCGAACGCGCGCGCGCCATCGGCCCAGGCGAGTTGCAACAAGCCCTGGAGCGCGAGTACCGCAAAGCCGGTCAGCAATGCCCCTCGCTGGAGCCGCAGGACTGAGGCCATGTCCGCCGTGCTGAGCCCCACCCTCCACCGCCAGGAGACCATTGCGTCACCTGGCGCCGCGCCGGTGTCGTTCCGAGGTGGCCTGAGCGAGGCAGGCCGCGTGCAATGCGCCAGCCTGCACGTGTCCTCGCCCCACGACGCCGCCGAGCGCGAAGCCAGCGACGTGGCACGTCGGGTGGTGCAGATGCCGTCACCCTCAACGGCCAGCCCGCAAACCTCCTCACCCGCAGGACGCGTCTCGCTTTCTCGCATCGCTTCGCCGCGCCTGCTCTCGCGCGCATCGGCACCCACTGCCGGGGCCACGCTCATCCAGCGCGAAGGCCAAGGCCACGCCGCGGTCGATGGCCCCACCACGGCTCGCATCCAGGCCAGCCGTGGCGGCGGCCAGCCCCTGTCGGCACCTCTGCGCCGCTTCATGGAGCCCCGATTCGGCGCCGATTTCTCGCGCGTGCGCATCCACACCGATGGCCAGGCCCAGCAGCTGTCGCGGCGCCTCAGCGCCAAAGCCTTCACCACCGGCCGCGACATCTACTTCAATGCCGGCCAGTACGCGCCCGACACCGCAGAGGGTCGCGAGCTCATCGCGCACGAACTCGCCCACACCATCCAGCAAGGTGAATCGCCCCGCGCGGCGGTTCAGCGCAGCGAACTCAGCCCCGCTGGCCCCACACCCGCTGAGCAGCTCAGCCCGGCAAGCGGCAACGTGGTGCACCGCCTGGGCCTGTCGGACATCCTCGACGGCTTGGCCGAGCTGGCCGCCAACGTGCCCGGCTACACCCTGCTGACGCTGATCATCGGTCGCAACCCCATCAACATGCGCGTGGTCGAGCGCAACGTGGTCAACATCCTGCGCGCCTTCATCGGCCTGATCCCGGGTGGCGAGCTCATGTTCCAGGTGCTGCAGCGCCAGGGCATCGTCACCCGCGTGGCCGATTGGGTCGGCGTGCAGACTGCCGCGCTGGGCCTGAACTTCCAGACCATCCGCGACGCCTTCACTCGCTTCACCGACTCGCTGAGCTGGACGGACATCTTCAGCCCTGGCGATGTGTGGCGGCGCGCGCGGGCCACCTTCACGCCGCTCATCGACCGCGTCACAGGCTTCATCGGCAACCTCATCACCCAGGCCATCACCTGGCTGAAAGAGACCTTCATGACCCCGCTGTCGGACTTCTGTCGGCAGATCCCGGGCTACGGCCTGGTCACGGTGCTGCTGGGCCGCGACCCCTTCACCGGCGCCGCCGTGCCGCGCACCGCCATGAACGTGGTGCGGGCCTTCGCCGAGTTCATCCCCGGAGGCACCGAGAAGGTCGATCAGCTTGTGCAGTCGGGCGCGCTGGAGCGGGCCTACGCCTGGTTCCAGCAGGAAACCGGCTCGCGCAACCTCACGTGGAGCCGCGTGGCGGGCACCTTCACCGCCGCCTGGGCTTCGCTGCAGCTGTCGGACGTGCTGCACCCGATCGAGACCATCCAGCGCATCGTCGGCCAGTTCCGCCCCCTGATGAGCGACCTGGTGGGCTTCGCCGGCGCAGCGCTGATGAAGCTGCTCGAACTCATCTACGAAGCGGCGATGGGCGCGGGCGGCCGGCGCATCCTGAGCATCCTCACGCGGATGCGCGCCACCTTCGTGACCATCATCCAGAACCCGGTGGGCTTCCTGCGCAACCTGCTCGGCGCAGTGGGCCGGGGCGTGCGCCAGTTCATGACCCGCATCCTCACCCACCTGCGCGACGGCGTCATCGCCTGGCTGACCGGGCCGGTGGCGCGCGCCGGCATCCAGATGCCCGAGCGCTGGGACCTGCAAGGCATCATCTGGTTCGTGCTGCAGATCCTGGGCTTGAGCTGGCAGCGCGTGCGCCAAAAACTCGTCACGCTGATCGGCGAGCCGGCCATGGCGGCCATGGAGCGCGGCCTGCAGTTCATCCGCGACGTGCGCGACCGCGGCCTGGTCGCCACGCTGCGCGAGCGCGTCAGCGAGTTCTTCGGCAACCTGCGAGAGTCGGCCCTGGGTGCCATCAAGGGCTTCATCCAGCAGCGCCTGGTGCAGGCGGGCATCCAGCAGTTGCTGTCCTTGCTCAGCCCGGTGGGCGCGGTCATCCAGGCCATCATCAAGACCTACACCACCATCCAGTTCTTCATCCAGCGCATCAACCAGATCATGGACCTGGTCGAGTCCATCCTCGACTCGGTCTCGGCCATCGCGTCGGGTGCCATCGGCTCGGCCGCCAACTTCGTTGAGCGCACGATGGCGCGCACCATCCCCGTCATCCTCGACTTCCTGGCGCGCTTCATCGGCCTGGGCGACGTGGGCGCGCAGGTGCAGACCACCATCCGCAACCTGCAAGGCGGCGTGGACCGCATGCTGGACCGGGCGGTCGAATGGATCCGCCGGCAGGCGGGCAACCTGGCCAGCCGCTTGATGGGCGGGGACCCGTCTGCGCCACCTCAGCAGCGCCTGCAAAACGCCGTGCGCGAAGGCGTGACTGCGGTGAACCGGCTGTCGGGCAGCCGCATCGGCATCGCCGTCATCCGGCCGGTGCTGGTCGTCATCCGCACCCGGCACCAGTTGCGCAGCCTCGATGCCGAGGTGCGCAACGGCAAGTGGGCGGTGGTGGGCGTGGTCAACCCCACGCTGGCCGAACTCACACAGAAAGACGCGGAAGCCGCCGGCGCAGCCGTCACCGTTTCGGCGCCACAGTACTTCCCCAGCCGCAACCCGCTCGGCTGGGGCACGGGCATGGTGGCGATCCGTCGCAGTGGCGGGCTGGCAGTA
>NZ_DCXA01000080.1:4092-6134 GCF_002328915.1 Aquabacterium sp. UBA2148 | reverse complement strand
GCGCAGTGGCGGGCTGGCAGGCGGCTCCGACGTGGGCACCACCAACAACCACTTCGATGACCTGAACATCCGCCGACACGGCGATGCCACGTCCACCTCCACCGCCAGCTACTACGTGCTCGGCCACCTGCTGAACCAGGAACTGGGTGGCCCCGGCACCCAATGGGGCAACCTCACCCCGCTGAGCCGCAGCGGCAACGGCCTGCACGAAACCCGGGTGGAGAGCCAGGTCAAGGGCAAGGTGGCAGAGGGCAAGGTGATCCGCTACGAAGTCCGCGTGGTCTACGGCAGATCAGCCAGCCCGCTGCTGGCCCAGACACCCGCCAGTTCGACCAACCCGGTGATCATCAACAAACGCAAGATCCTGCTGAAAGAACAGCACGTGGCATCGGCCCTGGACTGCCGTGCCGTCGAATGGGACCTGGGCTCCAACCAGGCCAAAGCCGGCGGCTGGAGCATGACACCCACCGCCGTTCCCAACCCCGTCGAATCCACCTCGCTGTCCGACTACAACGTGCCCGGCCAAGCCGCTCTGCGCCTGCAGACCCTGGCCATCAACGACTCCATTCGGGCGCTTGGCGACCCCGCTCGCGCGGCCGAACACGCCATGCACACCGCCGCGCTGCAATCGCTGCCCGGCATCGGCCCCGCTCGCTTCGACGCCCTGAAGGCCCGCAGTTACCGCACCTGGGAAGACTTCTGGTCCACCGTGCCAGGCGTGACACAGGACACCACCAACGCCTGGCGCGCCGGCCTGCCTGGCGGCGCGCGGGTCGTCCTCAACGGCACCACCACCTGGATCTGACGCATGACCGCCGTGCTTGCCCCCGCCTCGCTCGCTTCGTTGCACGACTTTCGCGACCGCCATGCGGGCGAGTCCATCATCGTCTGCGGCTGCGGCAACTCCCTCACCCCCAAGGTGGCGCAACTGGGCCTGACCACCATCGGCGTCAACGACGTCGGCCGCCTGTTCGATCCGACCTACCTGGTCGTGCTCAACCCGGCGCGGCAGTTCAAGGGTGATCGCTTCAACTTCGTGAGGCAATCGCGGGCACAAGCCTTGTTCACACAGTTGGACCTGGGCCCGGTGGCGCCGCCGGTGGTGCGCTTTCAACTCGGCCGCCACGGCGGCACCGAGATCGGCCCGCAAGCCGTGCTGCACCACACGCAAAACTCGCCCTACCTGGCGGTGTGCCTGGCCGCATGGATGGGCGCCAGGCGCATCGGACTGATCGGCGTGGATTTCACCGATCACCATTTCTTCGCCCGCACCGGCAGGCACCCGCTGAGCGCCAGGCTGCAACGCATCGACGAGGAGTACGCACGGCTGGCCGATGCTTTTCAGCGCCAGGGCATCGAGCTGTTCAACCTCAGCCCTGTGAGCAGGCTGCAGGGGCTGCCCCGCATGTCGGCGCTCGATTTCGCGGCCGGCTTGAGGCCAGCCGCCCTGCTGCAAGCACGCGCCCACGCGAACGAACACCCGAGCACGCCGATCGCATCGGTCACACCTCAGGCGCAGCCGACCACATCGCTGCAACCAGCTCCCCGAACGGCCCGGGTGTTCGTCGTCACCTACCGCTTCGTGACCTGCGGCGACGTGTTCTCAGACGGCCTGCGCCACGGCGCACGCGAACTCGCCATCGCCCACGCCGAAGCCGACTGCCTGGACCCGCGCCTGCCCGAAAAAATCGAGGCCTTCGCCCCAGACCTCGTTCTGGTGGTGCATGGCCGGCGCTTTGCACAGCGTTGGGGCCGACGCCTGGCCAGGTGGCACACCGCTGTCTGGCTGGTCGATGAGCCCTACGAGGTCGATGACACATCGAGCTGGTCGCACCACTTCGACACCGTGTTCGTCAACGACCCGGGCACGCTGGCGCGACACGAGCGCCCAGGCACCACCGCCCACCACCTGCCCATGGCGCACGACCCGGTGCATTGCCACGATGCAACCGAGCGCGTGAGCGCAACAGGCGCTGTCACCACCGAGGCTGGCCTCCAACGCCGCCACCGCGTGGGCTTCATCGGCGGGGCCAACCCCAGCC
>NZ_DCXA01000080.1:2671-4002 GCF_002328915.1 Aquabacterium sp. UBA2148 | reverse complement strand
CGGCCTGCTGAGCTACGTGGTGGGCGGCCCCTGGCGCTCGCCCGTTCTCAGGCGCCTGTGCCTGGCCCAGCGCGTGCCGCACCAGCGCACGGCCGAGCTCTACCGCCAGACCGATCTGGTGCTGCACATCTACCGCGACCAGCACCACTTCAACGCGCAAGGCACCCGCGAGCAATCGCCCAGCCCGCGCACCTTCGAGGCGCTGGCCTGCGGGGCCTTGGTGGTCTCGGAACGCCGCGATGGCGTGCTCGCCACCTTCCCGGAACTGCCCGTGTTCGATCACGAAGACGCGCTGGTGCCGCTGGTGCAGCGCCTGCTGGACGACGCCGGCGAACGCGAGAGGCGGCTGCGCGCTTGTCAGCAAACCCTCGGGCAACACCGCTACGCAGACAGACTGGCTCAGGCCCTGGCGCTGTCGGTGGGCATCTCCGTGCCAGGTGAGCGGCCAGCGGCCTTGGGCCCAGACACCGGTCGATCTGCCGCACCCAAGCCAACACCGCAACTTCGCCCGACCTCTCGTCCCTCGACACCCGAACGCCGGCAGGACCTGACCCGCCCCGCGCCCTCTGCGTTGCCGCCGCTCGTCGCCGCGCCTCGCCGGCACCTGATGTACCACCTGTGGCCCGTCAAGGGCGAGACCTGGCGCTGGAACGTCGAGTTGCTGCTGCAACGCATCGACCTGTTCAACGGCCGCCGCCTGGTGGCCATCGTCACGGACGAACGCACCGAAGACCTCGCCGTGGTGCAAGCCGCTTTCGCAGGCCATGGCGTCGAGTTCATCGTGCGCCCCAACGCACAGGGTGGCGAGTCCATCACCTTCCCGCTGATGCTGGCCGAGCTCGCGCGCGAGCACCGTGACGACGTGGCCTTCTACGCCCACGCCAAAGGCGTGAAGTACGAGCCCACCTGGCCCCCCGCCGTCAAACGGTGGGCCGAGGTGCAGATGGCCGTGACGCTGGACCATTGGCCCGCCATCCGCGCGCAGCTTGACCAGCACGCGATGACAGGCCTGCTGCGCCGCCCCGGCCGCTTCGCCAACCACCAGCACGTCGGCGACTGGCACTACAGCGGCACCTGTTTCTGGTTCCGCCACGACGCCGTCTTCCAGCGCGCCTGGCAGGACGTGCCCGCCTTTTATGGTGGCGTCGAGGCCTGGCCCGGCATGCTGTTCACGCAGCAGGAAACCGGTTGCCTGTTGCTCGACCAGTTGCGCGAATTGCCCTACCGAGAGCGCTTCTGGGCCACACGCGGCAACCCGGCCTTCGAGCGCTGGCGGCGCAGCCTCAAGCCCGTGCCCCCACCGGCTGACCTGCTCAAGCCATCGGCGTTCG
>NZ_DCXA01000080.1:0-2589 GCF_002328915.1 Aquabacterium sp. UBA2148 | reverse complement strand
AGGGCCACCACGAGCCGCGCCTGGAACAACACCCGCAAGAGTTCGGCTGGTGGCTCGATCAGCTGATGAACGACCGCCCCAGGCACCTGATCGTCATCGGCGACGGCCAGGACGGCGTGGCCTGGCATGCGCGGCGCGTGGCGACCGAGCGCGGCCTGGCCCTGCAGGTCCATCGCCTGCCCACCCAAGCCGACGCCGATGTCCGCCAAGCAGCGATGGCGGCCCTGCCCACTCTGGTCGATGCCGTGTTCATCGATGGCCTGCATGGCGACGCCGATTGCGAGGCCGACGTGCAGATCGCCTTGCGCCTGGGCGCGCGCCACATTGCCCTGCACGACATCGTCGATTCCGACTGGCACGCCGCATCTCGCTGTTGCGTCAGCCGTGTGTGGGCTCGTTGGAAGGCCCGCCTGCCGTACAACGAGTGCATCGCCAGCGTGGCAACAGGGGCCCCCACCTGGGGCGGCATTGGCGTCCTGCGCCCCCCCGTTGGCAAAATCCCCGGGTAAATCATATACTCCCCAGGGTATCAAGCCTCACCCTGCATGGAGACCCGCCATGAACCTGTCCGTTTTCCTGCCACCGCTGGCTGGCGGCCTGCTGATCGGCGCCGCCTCGGTGCTGCTGCTCATCGGCCTGGGGCGCATCGCCGGCATCAGCGGCATCGCCTTCGGGTTGATGGACCGCCCAAACTGGAACAGCACCAACCTCTGGCGCGCAGGTTTCGTGATCGGGCTGGTGGCCGCGGGCTGGGTGTGGACGCAATGGACCGGTCAACCCCTGCAGCCTGAGCGGGCCAGCAACGTGCCGTTGCTGATCGCGTCAGGCCTGCTGGTGGGGTTCGGCACCTCGCTGGGCAGCGGTTGCACCAGCGGGCATGGCGTGTGCGGACTGGGCCGCTTGTCGCTGCGATCGTTGGCGGCCGTGGCCACGTTCATGCTCACCGCCGGCCTCACGGTGTTCGTGATGCGCCACGTGCTGGCCTGAACACCGCTGAGACACCCACCCCGACACATCGCTTCACCGGAGTCCCCCATGACCCGCCACCCACACACCGCCAACGCCCACCCCTGGCACGGCTTCCTCATCGCACTGGGCACGGGCCTGTTCTTTGGCTGGGGGCTCACGCTATCGGGCATGACCGACCCGCTCACCGTGCAAGCCTTCCTCGACGTGACCGGCGCCTGGAATCCGGCATTGGCCTTCGTCATGGGCGGTGCCGTGCTGGTGAGCCTGTTGGGCTTTCAAGTGCTGATCAGAAAGCGCCAGGCACCCGTCTGTGACGCGGTGTTCCACCTGCCTAAGAACAAGGCCATCGACCGGCGCTTGCTGGGCGGCGCCGCGCTTTTCGGCATCGGCTGGGGGCTGGCCGGCTACTGCCCTGGCCCGGCATTGACCAGCCTGCTGGCCGGCAACACCGAGGTGTGGGTGTTCGTGCCGGCCATGCTGGCGGGCGCCTGGCTGCAGCGGCAAACCAACCGCCCACGCTGAACAGGCAGAGGGCACGAGCCCTCCCCCTGCATCGGCCATCAGGCCGTGGCCAGCGCCTGGTCCAGGTCGGCCAGCAGGTCGTCGATGTGCTCGATGCCGATCGACAGGCGAACCGTGTCCTCGCCCACACCAGCCTTGGCCAGCTCCTCAGGCGCCAACTGGCGGTGCGTGGTCGACGCCGGGTGCGTGGCCAGCGAGCGCACGTCACCGATGTTGACCAGGCGCGTGAACAGCTGCAGCGCATCCAGGAAGCGCTCGCCACCCTGACGACCACCCGGCACACCAAACGTCAGCACGCCCGAGCCCTGCCCCGACAGGTACTTCTGCACCAGGTGGTGCTCGGGGTGGTCGGGCAGGCCGGCGTAGTTGACCCACTCCACGCGCGGGTGCTTTTGCAGGTGCTGCGCGATCCTGAGCGTGTTCTGGCTGATGCGGTCCATGCGCAGGCCCAGCGTCTCCACCCCTTGCAGGATCAGGAAGGCGTTGAACGGCGAGAGCGCCGCACCCATGTTGCGCAGCGGCACCACGCGCGCGCGACCGATGTAGGCCGCCGCGCCCAGCGCCTCGGTGTAGACCACGCCGTGGTAACTCACGTCGGGCTCATTCAGGCGCTTGAAGCGCGCCTTGTGCTGGGCCCACGGGAACTTGCCCGAGTCGATGATGGCGCCACCAATGCTGGTGCCATGGCCACCGATGTACTTGGTCAGCGACTGCACGACGATGTCGGCGCCATGCTCGATGGGGCGGCACAGGTAAGGCGAAGGCACGGTGTTGTCGACGATCAGCGGCACGCCGTGGCGGTGCGCGATCTCGGCGATGCGCGCGATGTCGGTGATGGCGCCCGATGGGTTGCCCAGCGACTCGACGAAGATGGCCTTGGTGCGCTCGTCGATCAGTTTTTCGAAGCTGGCGGGATCGCGGTGGTCGGCGAAGCGCGCGGTGATGCCGTACTGCGGCAGCGTGTGCGCGAACAGGTTGTAGGTGCCGCCGTACAAAGCCGTGGACGAGACGAAGTTGTCACCTGCTTCGGCGATGGTCTGGATGGCGTAGGTGACGGCCGCCTGGCCCGATGCCAGCGCGAGCGCGCCGATGCCGCCC
>NZ_DCXA01000128.1:7830-9102 GCF_002328915.1 Aquabacterium sp. UBA2148 | reverse complement strand
GCGGTGCGCGAGACACAGGGCAGCATGTCGCCCGAAGACATTTCCCGCTTCGAGTCCGGCCCGGCCTTCACCCGCCTGTTCACCCAGTTCGCGGGCTACTTCAACAACCTGGCCAACCTGATGGGCACTGAGTTCGCCACCGTGGCCCAGGGTATGGGCCTGCGCAAGGGTGCGGGCCGGCTGTTCCATGTCTTCCTGCTGGGCTTCCTGGTGCCCGCGTGGGTGGCCGAGGCCATCGTGCAGGGCATGCGGGGCGGGCCGGATGACGAGGACGGAGACGGCTACCTCGACGAGTTCGTGGCCTTCCTGATCGGGGCGCCGATTCGCACCGCTGCAGCCATGGTGCCCGTTGTGGGCCAGGTGGCCACGGTGGCGGCCAACTCGTTCAACGGCAAACCCTACGATGACCGCATGAGCACCGCGCCGGCGGTCAGCATGATCGAATCCGCTGCGCAGGCCCCTCACTCGGTCTACAAGGCGATCCTGGAGGATGGCAGCGCCAAGCGCGCAGTGCGCGACACCCTGACGCTGGTCAGCATGCTGACGGGTGTGCCTGTCGCGGTGCTGGGCAAGCCCCTGGGCTACGCCGCCGAAGTGGCAGAGGGCAGGGCGGATCCCACCGGGCCAGCGGATGCCGCACGGGGGGCCCTGACGGGCGTGGCCAGCCCTGGCAGCAAGTAAGAGGGGCAGTTCAGCGGAGTGCCTGGACAAGGGCCGCCAGGGGCTTGGATGTGACGTGAAACGCCATCCACAGCCACAGCCCCATGGCCAGGCCCGCCCCCATGCCGCCCGCCACGCCGAACGGACTGAGAAAAGCGCAGGTGATGACTGGCGCGAGCACCGCCCGCCAAGTGGGCGAGAGGGCGTAGGCCACAGCGAAGGCGGCAAGGCCGACTAGGGCCTCGGCCCCGTGGCTGTCGTCATTGCCGAGCAGCACCAGGGCAATCAAGAACGCACCGAGGGCGAGGCGAAAGACCTGTCCCGCCCACCAAAGGGGGCGCGCGATCTCATTCGACACGATTTCCTGGGTCTGCTCTGCCATGGTCCTCCCTCCTCCCAAGTCGGGTCTTCACCTTTAGCAGGTCAGCATAGCGCCACCGTCGCGTTTTGTTGCTGATGCTCGTGGAGGGCTTTGGAAAACCTGCGCGCTTGCTGAGCTCGTCGACGAAGTAACGACGGCTCACCCCTAACAGCTCAGCGGCCTGGCCTGCGTCGAGCTCCACGGCTGGAGCGGGTTTGATTGACCCGGTGTAGAGCGGCGGGACTCGTTCC
>NZ_DCXA01000128.1:0-7742 GCF_002328915.1 Aquabacterium sp. UBA2148 | reverse complement strand
CGGCGGGACTCGTTCCTCCAGGTCGAGCAACTGCGCGCGGAGTTGCTCGACCACTCTGCGGAGTTCCTCGATCTGGTTGCTTTGTTCGGTGCACATGGCTGCAGTCTGCGCATGGCACCCCGGAAAGAAAAGGGGGCCACCCGTTAACGGGTAGCCCCCTTCACATTCAGAGCCAAACTGCCCGCAGGCGGGGAGCCCTGTCAGCCCTGCACAACAGCGACGCGCGGCAACATCCATTCGGTGGGAGTGACCTTGAATCCCTGGCTGCCCAGGAGCATGGCGCCGCTGTCGGCAACCCAGCCGACTTGCCCGGCCAGGGCCTGCATGCCGACCAGCAGGCCGGAGTCATCCGCGCCGTTGATCACAGCATCGGCCTGGGCCTGGATGGCGTCGGCCAGCTCGGTGATCTTTTCGAGCATGGCCAGCAGCTGGGCCTCGCGGTTCGAGGTTAGGGGGGAAGCAGCCTGAACGCTGGCGGTTGCTTCGACTGCGCGGGTAACATTTTGGGTAGCCATGGTGCACGTCCTTTCGTGGTGTGTGCGGTGTGGTCAGGGGCTGGTCAGTGGTAACGACACTGCCCGGCCCCGCTTGTTTGCCTGAGACCGTCAGGCGGCGGGTTTTTTCTTGAGTGGAAGCACAGCGCCCTTCACCTCGGAAGCGCTGCAGAACCTGGCCCAGTCGGACATCATCCGCCGGCGCTTTTCGAACATGTCGCCTCGTCGATAGGCCGCCTCCACCTTGTTGTTGATCGTGTGGGCCAGCGCCATCTCGGCCATTTCGCTGGGGTAGCTGGTGCGCTCCGCTGCCCAATCTCGAAACGTCGATCGGAAGCCATGCGGCACACAAGGCGCGCCCATACGCCGCACCACTGCGGACAACGTCATGTCCGACAGCGGGCCGCCCTTCGCGCCAACGAAGACCAGTGGTGTGTCGGCGTGTCTCGGTAGCGATTTGAGAAGCCGAACCGCTGCGGCCGACAGGGGCACCCGGTGCTCGCGGCTCGCTTTCATGCGTGCGGCGGGGATGGCCCACACCGCTTCTTCCAGGTCGATCTCGTCCCACGTTGCGCCCCTGACTTCGCCCGAGCGGGCCGCTGTCAGGATGGCGAACTCGAGCGCACGCGCGCCGAGCCCCTCCTGGCTGCGAAGCGCGACCATGAAAGCGCCGACCTCCGACACCGGCAATGCGCTGTGGTGCTCGACCTTCGCCACCTTCGATGGGCGGGGCAGCAGCTTGTCAAGGTGGCCGCGCCATCGGGCCGGGTTCAGGCCTTCCCTGTAGCCCCCCGCCGTTGCCCAATCAAGCACGGACTCCACGCGGCCGCGCAGGCGGGAGGCGGTTTCAGTCTTGGTCTTCCAGATCGGTTCAAGCACCGCCAGCACCTGGGGCAGTTCAACATCCCGCACCAGCACAGAGCCAACTTTTGGGTACACGTAAGCCTGCAGGGTGCTGGCCCATTGCTTCTGGTGCTTTTCGTTCTTCCAGCCGGCTTTGTGCGCGTCAATGTAGGCCTCGGCCGCTTGCTGAAAGGTAAGCATGGAGAGCTGTGCGGCAATGAGCGCGCTGCGTGCTGCTCGGGCTTCCTCGACCGGATCGACACCTACCCGGATGCGGGCCCGTGCGGCTCGGGCGTCCTCTCGGGCTTGCGCCAGGGTTACGTCAGGGAATCCGCCGAGGCCCATATCCCGGCGCTTTTTGCCGACCTGGGCGCGCAGGATCCAAGACTTTGCGCCGGTCTCGGTCACCTGCAGCGCAAGGCCCGCCACCCCGCCGACGAAGTGCAATCCTGGCTTGGTCAAGTTGCGCACCTCTAGCGCGCTCAGTTCTTTTGCCTTGCGTGGCATACCCGTTTTCCTACCCATCAAAATGGTTGACATTTGATGGTACAGAGTGGCACTCACTGAGTCAATCTGTAGCAGGCAAAACGAATGAAAGCCGGACGTATTGGCACGGCTTGGATCGACTCGGGATGATATGCAGGCAGACGCCCTCTCCGCCAAGATGACAGAAAACGAGAAACCCGATTGGTGAAAACCGGTCGGGTTTTTTCATGGGCGCCGTCACCAGTGGGTACGATGCTGGAGACGGCCCGCCCGGTTGCTTGGGCGGCCTCGGGAGTCTTCACCATGCCTTCGTCGCGTCCTGAAACCGCTTTGCCCACTGACCCTGCAGCACGTCGCGAATTCCTGCGCAAGCTGTTCTGGTCTGCTGGCGGGCTGGCAGCTTCGGGCCTGTCGTGGCCTGGTCTGGCACAGGCTGCTGCAGGCTCTGGAAAGCCCCCAACTGAGCGTGCCGCCCCGTCCGCACCAGGTTTCGACTTCTCGACCCTGGGGCCTTTGCGAGAGCCCGATGCCCTGGGCCTGGCCTTGCCTGCCGGGTTCTCTGCCCGCATCGTGGCGGTGTCCGGCGAGCGTCCGACACCGGGCGCCTCCATCTGGCACACCTACCCGGACGGCGGCGCCACCTTCGCCGCGCCAGATGGCGGCTGGGTCTACGCGAACAACAGCGAGGTGCTTGCAGGCGCAGGCGGCGTGAGCGCCTTGCGCTTTGACCGCCATGGCCAAGTCGTGGGGGCGCAGCGCATCCTCGACGGCACGAGCACCAACTGCGCGGGTGGCGCGACCCCCTGGGGCACCTGGCTGTCTGCAGAGGAGACCACCCTGGGGCGCGTCTGGGAATGCCTGCCGTTCGGCTCTGCCTCGCAGGCCCAGGTCAGGCCGGCGCTTGGCACCTTCAAGCACGAGGCGGTGGCCGTGGACCCTTTGCACCGCACCTTGTACCTGACCGAGGACGAAGGGCAGGGGCGTTTTTACCGCTTTGTGTGCAGCGAGTCGGACTGGCCTGCTTCCGCCACCAGGCCGGCATTGAAGTCGGGGCGCTTGCAGGTGCTGCAGATCGACGGGGTACCAGCCAACCAGCTGCCGCCCGATGAGATGAATTTGGCGCAACCCCGCCGCGTGAGCTGGGTGGGCGTGAGCAGCCCGAGCCTGCCCCAAGGCATCGTGCGCAGCGTGCTGGGCAGCAGGGCGCCGGGAACCGTTTTCCGCGGTGGCGAAGGCCTGTGGTACTTCAACGGCATCGTCTACTTCTCGACCAAGGGCGACAACCGCATCTGGGCCTTCGAGCCCGCCACACAGCGCCTGCAGGTCATCTACGACTTCGCCACCGCGAGCGCGGCCGACCGCGTGCTCTCGGGTGTCGACAACCTGACCGTCAGTCGCCGAGGAGACGTGCTGGTGGCCGAAGACGGCGGCAACATGGAGCTGTGCGTGATCCTGCCCGACCGCAGCGTGAAGGTGCTGTTGCGCCTGCATGGCCAGGACGAGTCCGAGATCACCGGGCCGGCTTTCTCGCCCGATGGGTCGCGGCTTTACTTCAACTCGCAGCGCGGTGGCCGGCACGGCGCTGGTTCGGGCATCACCTACGAGGTCAGGTTGCCCGCTTGAGGCGCACGTCGGCTGGTCATGAAAAAGGGCACCCGAGGGTGCCCTTCGTTTTGCCTGCAAGGCAAGGCGTCAACGGTTGCTCTCCTTGACGATGACCCAACGGCCTTCCTGCATGCGCCAGGTCAGGGTCTTGGGGCCCTTGTCCTTGTAGTTGCTCGAGGTGTAGGCCTGCTCGAAGCTGGTCACCACGTCGCTGCCTTGCGGGCTGGCCTTGATCGAGTCGATCTTCAGCGAGATCGGGCCGGGCTTGCCGACCAACTTGCGGCGGTTGGCTTCCCATTGGGCGCGGGTGCCCTTGGCGGTGAAGTCCTTGCTGTAGAAGCCCAGGTAGGTTTCGATGTCCTTGGCAGACCAGGCGGCGGCCCAGTCGGTCAGGCGCTGTGCCACGGTCTGCACGGCTTCGGCGTTGGCGACGACGGGCTTGGGCTCTTCGGCTGCTGGCTTGATGGCCGTGACACCCACCTGCGTGCCCAGCTTGCGTGCGCGAGCGTCGAGTTCGTCGCGCGTGGTCGAGGCGGCAGCCACCGAGGTCACGGGGCAGCGCTGGGCTGCGTCGTCGGAGGCTTGCCAGTCTTTGACGAGGTCGCCCTGGTTGTCGTCGCTGGGGCGCAGGCCCAGGGTGGACAGCAGGGTGTTGCGCGCGGCGTGCGTGCGCACCTGAGCCAGCAGCAGGTCGTGCTCGGCGTTGGCGTAGGCGCGCTTGGCGGTGTAGAGCTCGTTCTCGGCGTTGAGCAGGTCCAGCAGGCTGCGCTGGCCGATGTCGAACTGCTGGCGGTAGGCGTCGCGGGCCTTCTCGATGGCCAGCACGTTGCGGTCGAGCGCGGCCAGCTGGGTGCGGGCGCGGGCGATGTCGTTGTAGGCGATGCCGATGGTCTGGCGCACGTCGCGGCAGGCCTTGTCACGCTGGTCGGCGGCCTGGTTGATCAGGTCGGCGAACTGCTTGGTTCGGGCCTGGTCGGAGCCGCCGTTGTAGAGGTTCCAGTTCAGCAGGATCTGGGCCGAGGTGGCGCTCTTGCGGTCGATCAGGCCGTCGAAGTTGTTGCCCAGGCCGCTGCGCAGGCGAGCTTCGACACGTGGCTGGAAGGGGCTGTCCTTGGTTTTGGCTTCGGACTCGACGGCGCGCAGGTTCTCGACGGCGGCGCTGACGCTGGCGTTGCGGGCCAGGGCCTGGCTGATGACCTGGGTGTTGTCGCCGGCCAGGCTGCCATCGATGCGGGGCAGGGCGGCCAGGCCGTTGGCCGGTGCTTCGCCAACGACGCGCAGGTAGCGCGAGGCCACGTCGTGCAGGTTGGCGCTTTCGGTGGTCAGGTTGGAGTCAGCGAGGGCCAGGCGGGCGTTGGCCTGCTCGGTGTCCACGCCGCGGCCGACGCCAGCCTTGAACTTGGACTGCAGCTGGTCGAACACGTATTTGTGCTGGACGTAGTTGTCTTCGGCCAGACCGACCAGCTTGCGAAAGCGCAGCACGTCGATGTAGGCGCGAGCGGCTTCGAGGGCGGTGTCTTCGCTGGCTGCCAGGAACTCGAAGTAGCGGACCTTGCGGGCGTGGCCCAGGCGGTCGACTTCGTTGGCGGTGAATCGGCCGTCCCAGAGCACCTGGTTGGCGGTCAGGGCCAGGCCGCTGCGGCTGAAGCTGCGCGATTCGGGGTTGCGCTGGTCGACCTTGTCGCGGTCGCGGCCGATGTCGGCAGACAGGTCAACCGTGGGCAAGTAACCACCCTTGGCCACGTCCACCTCCTTGGAGGCCGCGCGCAAGGCGTTCAGGCGGGCGGTCACGTCGGGGTTGGAGTCGATGGCCTTCTGGACCGCCCCAGCCAGGCCGGTGGCGGCCGCTGTGGGTTGGGCCTGGGCCAGGGCTGCCTGGGCGGTGAATGTCAGGGCGGCCAGGGCCAGGGCATGAAGTCCGGACTTCAGGGCTTTGTTCGTCACGCTGAACCTCGTCGTGTGGGGCGTTGGCAGGGCAGGGCAGCAAGCCCTGTAACGGAGGGTTAATCGGCTGATTTTGGCATCAATGAGGGGGCTTCCGTCTTCTGAAAACGCCTGTATTCACGGGGGAGTGGCGCCGATGTCGCAATCTGGGATTTCCCGATCAAGTCCGGGCGGGCCTTCGCCGATAAGCTGAGGTGGTCCAAGAAGCCCGATTTCTCGCTTTCAGCTTGCCTGCTCGCCTGGCCGCCTGGTCGGGGTGGTGGCTGCGCGCTGCCGCCTTGGTGGCGGTGCTGGGCTGGGGGCTGAGTCCGGCCTGGGATGCGCCCCGCGTCATGCAGGCGGCCCAGCGCCAGGGAGGCAACACGCCGCAACGTGCCCAGGTGCTGGTGCAGCTCATCGGCGAGGTCGCCGCTCAGGACGAAGAAAGCCGCCTGCGGGCGGTCAACGGTTTTTTCAACCGTTCGGTGCAGTACCGCGACGACCGTGAAATCTGGGGACAGGTCGATTACTGGGCCTCGCCCCTGGAATCCTTGGCGCGAGGGCAGGCCGACTGCGAGGATTACGCCATCGCCAAGTATTTCTCCTTGCTTGCCTCGGGCGTGCCAGGTGTGAAGATGCGACTGGTTTACGTGCGGGCGCAGCTGGCCGGCAGCATCCAGGCGCACATGGTGCTGGCTTATTACCCGCAGCCCGACGCCGAGCCCCTGATCCTGGACAACCTGATCACCGACATCCGCCCCGCCTCCCGGCGCCCGGATCTTGCCCCTGTTTTCAGCTTCAACGCGGAAGGTTTGTGGCAAGGTGTGACGGGAGCCAGTGCGGGAGACCCCGTGGCCCGGCTGTCTCGTTGGCGCGAGGTGCTGGCCAAGGCGAAAGCCGAGGGGTGGTGGTGACGCCGCCACGAAAGAGATGACAACATGTCCTTGATTCGACAAATCTGGTTGCTGTTGCTGACGACGCTGCTGATGGCTTTCATCGGCAGCTTCGTGGTCTGGATGGTTTCGTCCCGGGGTTACCTGGAGACGCAGCTGCGTCTGAAGAATGCCGACAACGCCCAGTCCCTGGCCCTGAACCTGTCGCAGCAGCGTGGCGATCGCACCGGCATGGAGTTGACCGTGGCGGCCATGTTCGACACGGGCTTTTATCAGCGCATCACGCTCAAGGACGCGGCGGGGCGCGAGCTGTTTGACCACCAGGCTGACCCGGCGGCCGCGCGCGAGCAGGCGCCGGCCTGGTTTGTGCGCCTGGTGCCGGTGGAATCTGTGGCCGGCATTGCGCAGGTATCGGATGGCTGGCGTGCGGTGGGATCGGTTGAGGTGGTCAGTCACTCGGCGTTTGCCCATGCGCAGCTTTGGCAGGGCTCGCTCAAGACCGCTGGCTGGCTGGCTGCGCTCGGTGCGCTGTCTTGTCTGGTGGCCACCTTCGGGGTCAATGGCATCCGCCGGCCGCTGGAGGCCACGGTGAGCCAGGCCCAGGCCCTGATGGAGCGCCGGTTTGTCACGGTCGAAGAGCCTCGCGTGCCTGAGCTGGCTCGCTTGAGCCAGGCCATGAACGCGGTGGTGATGCGGCTCAAGTCGGTGTTCGACGAGCAGTCGCAACAAGTCGAGCAGCTGCGTCAGCAGGCCCATTGCGATCCGCTGACAGGCTTGTCCCAGCGGCGGCATTTCATGGCGCAGTTGAGCGCGGCCCTCACTCGCGAGGAAGGCTCCGGCCTGGGCGTCATCCACCTGGTGCGGGTGATCGACCTGGCTGGCGTCAACCGTTTGCTTGGTCACCGCCAGACGGACGTGCTGTTGCAAAGGCTGGCGGAGGTGTTGCGCGAGGTCTCGGTTGGGGTGCCTGGCGTGGCCATCGGGCGGCTCAACGGCGGCGACTTCGCCATTTGCCTGGTGGGTGGCGAGGTGCCCCTGCCTGAGCCCCAGCATTACGCCGATGCCTTGCGCAGGGCTTTTTCCGAGCAGGGTGTGGCGGCGACGGTGGTGATCGGTGGCACGCCATGGCGCCGCGGAGATGCCTTGCAGGCCGTGCTGGCTTCTGCCGACTCGGCGCTGGCCCTGGCGGAAAGCCGAGGTGCTTTCTCGGTTGAAATGGCCGACAGCCATGGCACCGAAGCGGTGGTGCTGGGTGAGGACGAATGGCGCCGTCGCATCGACGAGGCGCTCAGGCAAGGGCGCGTGCAGCTGGTCAAGTACCCGGTGGTGGACCGCCAGCTCAGGCTGGTGCATCACGAGTGCCCGATGCGCTTGCAGCTTGAGCCCGGTGGTGCCTTCGAGTCGGCCGCCAACTGGCTGCCGATGGCGATGCGAACGGGGTTGATCTCGCGCATCGACGAGGTGGCCGTGGCCCAGGCGCTGGACCAGATCCTCGATG
>NZ_DCXA01000278.1:6890-13875 GCF_002328915.1 Aquabacterium sp. UBA2148 | reverse complement strand
CTGCACCACGAAGCCGGCCGGCAGCGTGGCGAGGGGCTCGGACAGGTCGATTCTCACGACCTCCGTGCCCGCCTGCTGCGTGCTGGTGATGGCCTGAATGGCCGCAGCCGCCAGGGTCAGGGGCGACACCAGTGCCAGGGCAACCCCAGCCATCGCAAGACGCCACGTTTTCATCGATGCATTCTCCAGCTTCATCATCACTTGCCACCCTCTTGCAACTGCAGGGTGGTCGGCCGCTCGATCCACTCGCCAGCGGCATCCTGCACGATCTCACGCAGTGAGATCTCGGTTTCGGTGATCTTCAGGATCTTTCCGTAGTTCTGACCCAGGTAGTCGCCTGCCTTGACCTGATAGAGCAGGTTGTCGACCCTGAGCAGGGCATATGGCCGCCCTTGCTTCTGGACACTGCCCACCATGGACATGCTGTCCAGCGGGTAGGCCTCCAGGGGCTCCTTGCGGCGGTTGAGCTCGGCCGCCACCGCAGAGTTCGGCTGACGAGCCTCCTGCCTGAGGGCACCCGTCAGCTTCTGGGTGCTGAAAGGCTCGACGCCATCCAAGCCAGCGTAGGTTTCCGGGTTGAACTTCTGGGGCGGCGACAGCGGCTGCACATTGGGCTTGACGTGCTGACGCTCCTGGTCCATCCAGGCCTGCAGCTCATCTTGCTCACCGCCGCAGGCGCTCAGCATCAGCGGCAGCACCAGGGCCAGACAGGCCAGGCGCGTTGCCTTCACGTTCTTCAAGGGCGCGTTCATTTCTTGCCCCCTTTCTTGCCTTTGCCAGCCTTGTTCTTTTCGGCGCGCATGGCGTCGAGCTCGGCCTGGTCAAGGTAACGGTAGGTGCGTGCAGTGGCTTCCAGCGCCAGGTTGCCTTGCCCGGCATCCTTGCCCACGTTGGTGATCACCAGGTTGTGCAAGGTCACGATGCGCGACAGGTTGGCGATGTCTGCGGTGAAGGCGCCGACGTCGTGATAGCGACCCGTCACGCGGATCGAAATCGGCAGCTCGGCGTAATAGTCCTTGACAACGACCTGACCCGGGCGGAACAGCTCGAAATCCAGGCCACGACCCAGGCCAGCCTGGTTGATGTCGGACAGCAGCGCGTCCATCTCGGCTTTGCCGGGCAGTTGTTTTTCGAGCTGCTTGACGTACTCATCGACCTGGATGAGCTGCTTGCGCAACTCGGCCAGGTTGACCGCCTGAGCCACCTTGTCGCGAAACTCCTGCTTGAGCTGCGGCTCCTTGTTGCGCTCGGCTTCGAGCTCGTCGCGCTGGCCGGAGAGCAAGGCAACCCAGCCCACGCCAAAAATCAGGATGGCAGCGAAGACGAAGCTTGCCAGCTTGGGCAGCAAGGGCCACTGCCCCGGCTCGTTGGGATTGAGCCCGCTGAACTGGCTCTGGGCCTGTTCAAAGAGGGCGTTGACGTCGATGTTCATGTTGGTTTTGGCCACCTGCGACTCCTCAGGACTGACCGGCAGGTTTGGCCGCAGGCTTGCCTGCGCCACGCGGACGGAATGCGCTCTCGGCGCTCTCTTCGGAGGCAGGCTGCTTCAAAGAGACCCGCATGGTGAACTCGAACAGGCGCTTGGCCGCACGGGCATCCTTCGAGGCCTGGTTCGACACCTTGATTTCGACGAGCTCGGGGCGCTCCAGCCAGGTCGAGCGACCGCCGGTGTTGCGCAGGAACTCGGAGACGCGCTCGTTGGTCTGCGCCATGCCGGTCACCTGCACGGTGCGGCCGTTCTGGCGAATGGACGTCAGGTAAATGCCTTCGGGCGTCTGGGCCACCAGCTCGTTGAGCAGGTAGACCGGCATGTTGCGGCCGGTTTGCAGGTCTTCCACGGCGCGCTGGCGGGCCTTCAGGGATTCGATCTCGGCCTTGAGGGCCGACACGTCCTTGATTTCTTCGTCGAGCTTGGTGATGGCCGAGCGCAGGTACTGGTTGCGCTCCTGCTGGCCGGAGATCATCTGCGCCTGAACGACGTACGCCAGCGCCACGATCGAGGCACCAGCGGCCAGGGACAGCCCGAGGCCAGCGAAGAAGGCCTGCTTGCGCAGGCGGCGTTTTTCCTCGCGGTGAGGCAGGAGGTTGATCAAAATCATGCGAGGAACCTCCGCATGGCCAGGCCACAGGCGGTCAGGTAAGCGGGGGCCTCACGGCGCAGCTTGCTTTCACGCACGGCCGAACCGAGTTTCATGCCTTCGAAAGGGTTGACGACCATGGATGCGAAACCGGTCAGGTCGGTCACGCGCTCCTTCAGACCGGGCAAGGTGGCCGTGCCACCGGCCAGCATCACGTAGTGCACCTTGTGGTGCGGCGTGCTGGTGAAGAAGTACTGAAGTGCGCGACCGATTTCCTGCGACAGGCTGTCGACAAAGGGCGCCAGGATGGTGTTCTGGAAGTCTTCTGGCAGGTCACCCGAGAGCTTCTTGCCCTCGGCCTCTTCGAACGAGAAGCCGTACTGGCGCGAGATCAACTGGGTCAGCTGCGCGCCACCAAAGGCCTGATCGCGGTCGTAGAGCAACTCGTTGTCGCGCAGGACCTTCAGGCTGGTGTTCTCGGCGCCGATCTCGAACAGGGCGACCAGGGCATCACGCCCCTCGCCTGGCAGGGCCGAGACCAGTCGCTCCATGGCCAGGCGGGAAGCGTGCGACTCGATGTCCAGGATCGCGGGCTTCAGGCCCGCAGCCTCAGCCAGGGCCTGGCGGTCCTGAACGCGGTCCTTGCGCGAAGCGGCAATCAGCACGTCCACATCACCAGCCGACGTGACGCTGGGGCCGATCACGCAGAAATCCAGGCTGACTTCGTCGAGCGAGAACGGGATGTACTGGTTGGCTTCGGCCTCGACCTGCAGTTCCATCTCTTCTTCGCGCAGGCCTGCGGGCAGCATGATCTTCTTGGTGATCACGGCCGATTGCGGCATGGCCATGGCGACCTGCTTGGTCCGCGAGCCGCTCTTGGAGACCACCTTGCGGACCGCTTCCGCCACTTCGTCGAATTTCTCGATCTGCCCGTCGGCGATCCAGCCCTTTTCGAATGGTTCAGACGCGAACCGTTCCAGGACGTACTCGCCTGTGTTCGTCTGGCTCAGCTCGACCAGCTTCACGCCTGACGAGCTGATGTCCAGCCCGATCATTGGCGCGTGCTTGCGGCTCAAGAGCGTATCAAGAAAGCTCACACCGTCCCCCATGCGTCCACGGACGCTGGAAAGTTAATAAACCACTTCAATGCTATCAGCAAAGGTTTTGTCACTGAACGCGTGGAAAGCAGGAGAAAACCCAGGCTCGTTGCGGTATGCACACGCCTTACAGACAGTTTCAAAATCAACAACTTGCCTAATATCGAGGGGAACGCGACACGCCAGCTGAGCTGAGTGCCCAGGGTTTCTATAATTCGGCACCTCTTTGAGCACCTCCCCATGAGCGATTCAGACTCCCGCGGCGACAGCGCCACTTCCTCGGCCAGCCGAGGCCCCTGGTGGCAGCGCTGGGTCATGAGACCCATCCTGGTGCTCAGCGCCCTGGTGATCGCAGCCGTGCTCTCTGGCGTCCTGCTGGTGGGCATCGGCCTGTCGGTGGCCTACCCGAACCTGCCAGACGTCAAGGGCCTGACCGATTACCGACCGAAGATGCCCCTGCGCGTTTTCTCGGCCGACAACATCCTGATCGGCGAATTCGGGGAAGAAAAGCGCAATTTCATGCGCATCGCAGAGATCCCGAAGGTGATGCGCGATGCCGTGCTGGCCATCGAGGACGCCCGCTTTTACCGCCACGGAGGCGTCGACTACCTGGGCGTGCTGCGAGCCGGCCTGGCCAACTTCGGCGAATCCCGCAGCCAGGGCGCCTCGACCATCACGATGCAGGTGGCTCGCAACTTCTACCTGCCCACCGAAAAAACGATGACCCGCAAGATCTACGAGATCTTGCTGGCGCTCAAGATCGAGAGCCTGCTGACCAAGGACCAGATCCTGGAGCTCTACATGAACCAGATCTACCTGGGTCAAAGAGCCTATGGCTTTGCTGCGGCATGCGAGACCTACTTCGGCAAGCCCATCAAGGACGTCACCATCGCGGAAGCGGCCATGCTGGCGGGCCTGCCCAAGGCGCCATCGGCGTACAACCCCGTTCGCAACCCCCGTCGTGCCACCATCCGTCAGCAGTACATCATCGACCGGATGCTCGAGAACGGCTTCATCACCGAAGAGCAGCGCGACGAGGCCAAGGCCGAAAAGCTCAAGTACCGCAACAAGGCACCGATCCCGCTGCACGCCGAGTACGCCGCCGAGGCCGCGCGCCTGCTCATGCACGAGCAGTACGGCCCCGACGCCTACACCCGCGGCCTGAACGTCTACACCTCGATCAACATGGTCGAGCAGGAAGCGGCCAACAAGGCCATGCGCAAAGGCCTGCTGGACTTCGATCGCCGCCAGGCCTGGCGCGGCCCCGAGGGCTACATCGACCTGCCGCAGGACCCCAAGCTGGTCGACGTGCGCATCGCCGAAGCCCTGGAAGACCACCCCGACAGCGAAGACATGCGCGCTGCCGTGGTGCTGGTGGCCGAGCCCCGCAAGATCGTGGCAGCGCTGCAATCGGGCGAGCAGGTCGAGGTGGGGCCAGAAGGGCTGAAGGCCGTGGGCAACGCACTCAACGAGAAAGCCACGCCCAAACAACAGATCCGACGTGGCGCCGTCATCCGCGTGAGCAAAGACACCAAGCAGGACCGCTGGGTGGTCATGCAGTTCCCCGAGGTGCAAGGCGCCCTCGTGTCGATGGACCCACGCACCGGCCTGATCCGAGCGATGGTGGGCGGCTTCGACTTCACGCACAACAAGTTCAACCACGTGACGCAGGCTTGGCGCCAGCCGGGATCGAGCTTCAAGCCCTTCATCTACTCGGCAGCGCTGGAGCGAGGCTTCACACCGGCCACCGTGGTCAACGACGCACCGCTGTTCTTCGACGCCGGCACCACGGGCAGCCAGCCCTGGGAGCCCAAGAACTACGACGGCAAATTCGAAGGCCCGATGACCGTGCGCCGGGCGCTGGCCAAGTCCAAGAACATGGTGTCGATCCGCGTGCTGCGCTCCGTGGGCGCCAAAACCGCACAGGAGTGGGTGACGCGCTTCGGCTTCGAGGCCGACAAGCACCCGGCTTACCTGACCATGGCCCTGGGCGCCGGCTCTGTGACCCCGCTGCAGATGGCAGACGGCTACGCGGTCTTCGCCAACGGTGGCTACCGCGTCAACCCCTTGCTGGTCACGCGGGTGACGGACAACCGAGGAGCCGTGCTGGCCCAGTACCGCCCCGCCGTGCTCGACGAAAGCATGCGCGCCATCGACGCTCGCAATGCCTTCGTGATGGGCAGCCTGCTGCAGGAGATCACCCGCTCGGGCACCGCCGCACGCGCGCAGGCCACGCTCAAGCGGCCCGACCTGTACGGCAAAACCGGCACCACCAACGACTCGATGGACGCCTGGTTCGCCGGCTACCAGCCCAACAACGTGGCCGTGGTGTGGATCGGCTACGACCAGCCCCGCAAGCTGGGCGACAAGGAAACCGGCGGCGGCCTGGCCCTGCCCGTTTGGATCGACTTCATGTCAACCGCCCTGCGCAACGTGCCGGTGGCCGAACCCGTGCCGCCCGAAGGCGTGGTCAACATCGGCGGCGAATGGTTCTACGAGGAGTACACCCCGTCGACCGGCGTGAAGGAGCTTGCGCACGAAGGCGAAGGCGAGAACCCGGCTCAGCCTGCGCCCAGCCCCGCCAGCCAGGAAGAGAAAAAGGGCATCCTCGACCTCTTCGGCGGCACCAAGCCAGAGTGATCAGAACTTCAGAGGCTTGCGAGACTGCTCGCCTGCGCAGGCAGACAGCAAGGCGAAGAATTCTTCGCCAGAGCGTGTGTCGCGCCACAGACCCTGATCGTCCAGCTTGAAGTGAAAGCCGCCGCGCCTGGCCGCCAGCCACAGCTCTTGCAAAGGTGGCTGAGCGTTGACGATGAGTTGGCTGCGATCGGGCAGGCTCAGCGTCAACATGCCACCGGTGCGGGCCGCATCGATGTCGATGACGTCTTCTTCGAGCCAGGTGTCGACCGTCTTTTCGATGCGCGCCAAGGTGGCAGAAATGACCTCGTGGTACTGGGCATCGGTCAGGGCCTGGGGGGCGCCGGGGGTGGACATGGCGGTTTCCTTAGAATCGGGGACATGGAACACAACATCCGAATTCTAGGCAGACTGGCAGCCGCCGTCGCACTTGGGGCCTCTGTGCTGCTGAGCGGCTGCGGCCTCAAGGGCCCACTGTACCTGCCCGCCCCGGCTCAGGCCGCCCCACAACCCGCTCCCGCTGCCTCGCAATGACCCTCCCCGGCTCCCCCTTCCTGTCCTGGCGCGGCCCGGACCTGTACCTCGACGACGTGCGCCTGGCCGACCTGGCCCGTCAGCACGGCACGCCCCTGTACGTTTACTCGCGCCGCGCCATGCTGGCGGCGCTCGCTCCCTACCAACGCGCCTTGCAAGGCCGCAAGCACCTGATCTGCTACGCCGTCAAGGCCAACTCCAATCTCGCGGTGCTGCAGACCTTCGCCCAGGCCGGCTGCGGGTTCGACATCGTCTCCTCGGGCGAGCTGGCCCGCGTGCTGGCCGCCGGTGGCGATGCCGCCAAGGTGGTGTTCTCGGGCGTCGGCAAGACCCGCGCCGAAATGGCCGAGGCCCTGCGCGCTGGCGTCAAGTGCTTCAACGTCGAGAGCACGGCCGAACTGGAAGTGCTCTCGCAGGTGGCCGCAGGCCTGGGCCTGACCGCCCGCGTGAGCCTGCGCGTCAACCCCGACGTGGACGCCGGCACCCACCCCTACATCTCGACGGGCCTGAAGGGCAACAAGTTCGGCGTGGCCCACGACGTGGCCGTGGCGACCTATCGCCGCGCCGCCTCGCTGCCGGGCATCCAGGTGGTGGGCATCGATTGCCACATCGGCTCGCAGATCACCGACGTCTCCCCCT
>NZ_DCXA01000278.1:0-6794 GCF_002328915.1 Aquabacterium sp. UBA2148 | reverse complement strand
CCGACGTCTCCCCCTACCTCGATGCGCTCGACCGCGTGCTCGATCTGGTCGAGGCCATCGAAGCCGCCGGCATCCCGATCCACCACCTCGACCTGGGTGGCGGACTGGGCATCACCTACACCGACGAAACGCCCCCGAAAGCCGACGAACTCATCGCCAAACTGCTGGCCAAGATCGATGCGCGCGGCCACGGGCAGCGCGAAGTGATGTTCGAGCCTGGCCGCTCGCTGGTGGGCAATGCCGGCGTGCTGCTGACCGATGTACTCTTTCTCAAGGAAGGCGAGCAGAAGAACTTCTGCGTGGTCGATGCCGCCATGAACGACCTGATGCGCCCAGCCCTCTACGAGGCCTGGATGGGCATCGTCAACACACACCAGCGCGAGGGCACGCCCCCCCTGACCTGGGACGTGGTGGGCCCGGTGTGCGAATCGGGCGACTGGCTGGGGCGCGATCGCTCGCTGGCTGTGCAACCCGGCGACGTCCTCGCGGTGCTCTCGGCAGGCGCATACGGCATGACGATGGCCAGCAACTACAACACCCGCGGGCGGGCCGCCGAGGTCATGGTCGATGGGGCGCAGACCTGGGTGATCCGTGAGCGCGAGACGGTGTCGCAACTGCTGGCGAACGAGCGCTTGATCGGCACATGACACCGGACAAGGCGGGTTTTGTGCCCGGCCTTGGATGCACAACGGGCCCCTCGGGGCCCGTTTGTTTTGGTGATGGCGATGAAAAAAGCCGCCCGAAGGCGGCTTTGACTGACGAGTCAGAGCTCGATCAGAAGCTGTGGCGAACGCCCAGGGCCAGCAGCGTGGTCTTGCCGTTGGGCGTCAGACCTGCGTTGGTCATCGGGGGCACTTCGCGGATGCCGGTGGCGGGGAACACCACGGCCGGGCCAATGCCCTTGTCATCCAATTGCGACCAACGCGTGTAGACGGTGGTGCGCTTGGACAGCGAGTACTCGGCGCCCAGGGTGTAGCCGCGGTTCTTGCCGCGACCTTCGTTGCGGAACTTGGTTTCCGACCACTGGCCGAGGAACGCCACGGCGCCGATTTCGTAACGGGCACCCAGCACCAGCGAGGAGACCTCGAGGTCGCCGTTGGTGATGCCAAAGCCGGCCGGGTTCGAGGCCAGGGGGCTGGCGTTGGTGATGTCGTACGTGGCGCGACCGAATGCACCCGTCAGGGTCAGGCCCAGATCCTTGAAGGCGTACTTGGCGCCGAGGTTCCACACCGAGTAATCACCCAAGTTGAACATGAACAGCGGAGCCGTCACGGCGTTGTAAGCCGAAGCGGTACCCGTCAGCAGGTTGACGGGCACTCCCTTGAAGTCCGTGGTGCTGTAGCCGGCGCTGACGGTCAGGTCATCGATCGCGTACATGCCGAAGGCACCCCAGCTGCGGCCGCGACCAGAAGTCTTCTCGGTGGAAGCGCCCGAGTTGTTGCCGCCCAGGATGGAGCCAGAGGAATCGCTGGCACCCGAGCCGCGGTTGGCGTTCACGAGGTCCGACGCGCCTGCGTTCGGGGAGTAGCCCAGTTGACCGCGGAAGCCGCCCAGTTGCAGCGAGTAGGTCAGGGCATTGTCCCAGCGGATGTTCAGGCTGTTGGACAGGCCACCTTCCAGGAACTGGTCGGTGCCACCGAAGCGCTCGGTGGTGATCACGGCGCTGGAGAAGAAGATCGGAGCGTACTGACGACCGGCACGGAACTCACCGTACGGGGTGGTCAGGCCGGCATAGGCTTGGCGACCGAACAGGCGACCATCACGCAGCAGGGCGCCGTTGTCTGCACCAGCCTGCCCCTCGAGGACGAAGTTGCCCTTGTAGCCACCGCCCAGGTCTTCGGTGCCACGGAAACCCAACGAGGACTGGGAGCTCAGATCCGGACCGACGCGTGTGGTGCTGGCCTTGTTGCTGAGTTGATCGTTGCCAGCAACCAGGGGGCCGACGTTGGGCAGCAGGCGATCACCGGCGTCACGTTTGACGCGGTCAACCGACACATCGATGTTGCCGTAGATGGTGACGCTGGACTGAGCCAGAGCGGTGCCCGAGGCCAGGGCGGTCAGGGCCAGAGCGATGGCCGAGGACAGAACGCGCTTTTGCATGAATATCTCCTGAGACTCCCCCGGGAACGGGGGGCGTCAGGAATTGTTGCCGAGGGGTTTGAGTGCGACACCCAGGTTTCCGCTAGGTTGTTGCACATGAACGACATGCCTGCGCATGGAAACGGTCATGGATCAAATGGGGGCAACCCAAGCGCACGCCCAAAACCCATGAAAAAAAGGGGGCCGAAGCCCCCTTTTGCTGATTCAGCCGAGGCTGATCAGAAGCTGTGGCGCACGCCAACGGCCAGACCGCGCGACGACTTGTCGTTGGCGGTGGTCACGCCGGACACCGACAGGTCGGTGTTCTTGTCGTTGCGCACTTGCGTGAACAGGGCGTACAGGGCGGTGCGCTTGCTCAGGTCGTACTGAGCGCGGAAGGTCAGGATGCTGGCCTTGTCGTCCTGGGTGCTCTTGGCGTTGAAGTTGCCAGTCGACGAGGTGGCGTCGCCCTTGGCGCCGCGAACCTGGGCGTAGCCGCCGGTCAGGGTCACGCCGGTGGCCACAGGCACAGCAACCTTGAAGCCGTACAGGTCACGGTCGTCGAAGTTGCCGTCACGGTCGTCGGTGTTGTAGTAAGCGGTCAGCTTGGCAACGCCGAAGTCGTAAGCGCCGTAAGCCAGCACGCCGGTGTTTTCGACGTCACCAGGCACGTCGGTGTTGGCCTTGATGTAGCTCAAGCCAGCCGACAGGGGGCCGTTGGCGTAAGCTGCGCTGAAGCCATAGGTGCGGCCGTCATTGCCGGTGTCTTCGGTGGTGACAGAAGCGCTGTAACCGGTCGAGAACTGGGCAGCCAGGGTCAGGCCAGGCACGAAGGTCGGAGCGATGTAGGTGATGGCGTTGTCCAGGCGACGCAGGCTGTCACCAGCCAGCACGCCGGAGATCCTGCCTTCGTTGTAGCCTCGGGTGCCAACGACGGCAGACAGTTGAGCGCCGATCAGGGAGTCTTGGCGGCCCAGGCGAACTTCACCGAAACCACCGGTCAGACCGACGTAAGCCGAGCGACCGAACAGGGTGGAGCCAGCAGCGCCGGTGTCAACAGCCACGGCTGCGTCCAGCAGGAAGGTGGCCTTCAGGCCGCCGCCCAGGTCTTCCACGCCCTTGAAGGCGATGCGCGAAGAAGCCAGGTTGCCGGAGGACACGCGGGTGACGGTCTTGTCGCCCTTGACGGACTCAACAGAAGCGTCGACCACACCGTACAGGGTGACGGAGGATTGAGCGAAGGCAGCCGAGGAGGCAGCGATGGCGGCCAGAGCCAGCACAGTCTTTTTCATGGAGTTCTCCAAAGTTTGAACCAGAGGCTCCAGCTCCGCCGACGCATGTCTGGTGGCCACCTGGGTGACCCCGCCACGCCGTTCGAGCGCTGGAACTGTTGGGGATTGCACCAGATTTTTCAAAGTTGCTTGATGACACGGTTGTCATAACGATGCTCCAAGTGGCTCATCGTTGCCCTGATGCAACACACGCCCTGGGCCGGATAATCAACGCATGAGCATCCAGACCGACGATTTCGGCTCCGGCCGACGCGGGCCCGCCCGCCCTTCGCGCCAGGGCGGCGCCCCCGAGAACGTGCCCTCCGGGCGCGTGGTGGAGGCGGGTGTCAGCTCCCCTCAGGAAGACGCGCTCGAACGCGCCCTGCGGCCCAAGGACCTGGACGAGTACATCGGCCAGACCAAGGCGCGCGAGCAACTGGAGATCTTCATCGGCGCAGCCAAAAAGCGCAGCGAGGCCCTCGACCACGTGCTGCTGTTCGGCCCGCCCGGCCTGGGTAAAACCACGCTGAGCCACATCATCGCCACCGAACTGGGCGTCAACTTGCGCCAAACCTCGGGGCCCGTGCTTGAAAAGCCCAAGGACCTGGCGGCCATCCTGACCAACCTGGAGCGCAACGACGTCCTGTTCATCGACGAAATCCACCGCCTCAGCCCGGTGGTCGAAGAGATCCTCTACCCCGCGCTGGAGGACTACCAGATCGACATCATGATCGGCGAGGGGCCGGCGGCGCGCTCGATCAAGCTGGACCTGCAGCCCTTCACGCTGGTGGGCGCCACCACGCGGGCCGGCATGCTGACCAACCCGCTGCGTGACCGATTCGGCATCGTGGCGCGGCTGGAGTTCTACACGGCGGCTGAGTTGCAGCGCATCGTGACGCGCTCGGCCAAGCTGCTGGGCGCGCCGATCGACGCCGAGGGCGCGTTGGAGGTGGCGCGTCGATCGCGCGGCACGCCCCGCATCGCCAACCGGCTGCTGCGCCGGGTGCGCGACTACGCCGACGTCAAGGGCACAGGGCACATCACCAAAGAGATCGCAGACAAGGCCCTTGCCATGCTGGACGTGGACCCGATCGGCTTTGACGTGATGGACCGCAAGCTGCTCGAGGCCATCATCCACCGCTTCGATGGTGGCCCGGTGGGCCTGGACAACGTGGCTGCTGCCATAGGCGAAGAGCGGGACACGATCGAGGACGTGATCGAGCCTTACCTGATCCAGCAAGGCTTCCTGCAGCGCACGCCGCGCGGGCGGGTGGCGACGTCGGCCGCCTTCAGGCACCTGGGACTGATCGCGCCACAGGGTGGCAACTTGCTGGACGAAGGTTGAGCGACTGAGCCGAACTCAGCGCTGCAGCGTGCTGGACACGCAAGGGCAGCACGACAGCCCCGGGGCTGCCCCGGCGTGTGCCCGGGCGCCTCTCAGCGCCGACGCAGCAGGTGCGTGTATTCCTCTTTGCCGTCCACTTCCCGGGCCTGCTGATCGACCAGGTCGTTGCCGGTCTGGCGGGCAAAAGCCTGGAAGTCGCGCACAGAGCCTGGGTCGGTGGCCAGCACGCGCAGGATTTCACCGCTGTGCATGTCCGACAAGGCCTTCTTGGCCTTGAGGATGGGCAGCGGACAAAGCAGGCCGCGGGCGTCGAGTTCCTTGTGGATCAGGTCCATGGCTGAGGCTGCGAAGGTTGCGGGCCGGGTTGGGCCGTTGATCAGGCGGGAAAGACGCCGGTCGACAGGTAGCGGTCGCCCCGGTCGCAGACGATGAAGACGATGGTGGCGTTGCTGACTTGCTTGGCCAGCTCCAGGGCCGCCCAGCAGGCGCCTGCGGCCGAGATGCCGCAGAACAGGCCTTCTTCGCGTGCCAGGCGGCGGGCCATGTCTTCGGCATCGGCCTGGCTGACGTGGATGATGTCGTCGACGCGGCCGGGCTCGTAGATCTTGGGCAGGTAGGCCTCGGGCCACTTGCGGATGCCGGGGATGCGCGAGCCTTCTTGCGGCTGAGCGCCGACGATGCGCACCTCGGGGCTCTTTTCCTTGAGGAACTTCGAGACACCGGTGATGGTGCCCGTGGTGCCCATGGCGCTCACGAAGTGGGTGATGCGGCCTTGCGTGTCCAGCCAGATCTCGGGGCCCGTGGTGTCGTAGTGCACCGCCGGGTTGTCTGGGTTGGCAAACTGGTCGAGCACCACGCCCTTGCCTTCGCGCACCATCTGGTCGGCGAGGTCGCGGGCGTATTCCATGCCGCCGCTCTTGGGCGTGAGGATGAGCTCGGCGCCGAAGGCCTTCATGGTCTGGGCGCGCTCGATGGAGAGGTCCTCCGGCATGATCAGCACCATGCGGTAACCCCGGATGGCGGCGGCCATGGCCAGCGCGATGCCGGTGTTGCCGGAGGTTGCTTCGATGAGGGTGTCGCCGGGCTTGATCTGACCACGCTCTTCGGCGCGGCGGATCATGTTGATGGCGGGGCGGTCCTTGACCGAGCCGGCCGGGTTGTTGCCCTCAAGCTTGGCGAGGATGACGTTGCCACGGGCGTCGTTGTCGGCACCGGGCACGCGTTGCAGGCGGACCAGCGGGGTCTTGCCGATGGCGTCTTCGAGAGTCGGGTAGGTCATGACTTCACGCGGCCATCGCTCACGGCATGTGCCGGCTCTGTGTGCAGGCTTGTGCAAGCTGCTTGGTGCCCCGGGTCGGACTCGAACCGACACTCCTTGCGGAACCGGATTTTGAATCCGGCGCGTCTACCAATTTCACCACCAGGGCCCTGGTGCAGGAAGGCCGCAAGGATAGCACAGGGGCGCTTGCATCTATGATCCGGGGTCAACCACACATCCGCTGTTGCCCCATGCCACCGATGCCCCCCATCACCCAGGCGCTCATCCTGATCAATGTGGCCATGTATTTCCTGGACGACCTCCTGGGGGGGGCGTTGTCCATGTACATGGCCCTGTGGCCACTCGAGAGCGGTCTCTTCTACCCGTGGCAGGTGCTGACCTACGCCTTCCTGCACGGCTCGATCGGCCACATCTTCTTCAACATGCTGGGCCTGTGGATGTTCGGCAGCGAGCTCGAGCGCATCTGGGGCCAGCGCCGATACATCGAGTTCCTAGGCGCTAGCGTGCTGACCGCAGCGGCCACGCAACTGCTGATTTCGATGTTGGCGGGCTACCACAACCCCACGGTGGGCGCCTCGGGCGGGCTGTTCGGCCTGCTGCTGGCGTTCGGGATGATGTTCCCCGAGCGCACGATCATGCCGCTGTTCCCGCCCATCCCGATGAAGGCCAAGGTGTTCGTGGCCGTGTACGGCGGCATCGAGTTGTTCCTGGGTGTGACGGGCACGTCTTCGGGGGTGGCCCACTTTGCCCACCTGGGCGGCATGCTGGGCGGCTGGTTGATGCTGCGCTACTGGCGCGGCCAGCCGCCGTTCAATCGCGG
>NZ_DCXA01000125.1:10528-13179 GCF_002328915.1 Aquabacterium sp. UBA2148 | reverse complement strand
GTCCACGTCGCCGAAGGCCGCGCGCGCCGAGCTGAAGGTGCCATGCACCCACAGCAGCGCCGGGCCCTGGCTGAGGTCGGCCCAGTCGGTGGCGGTGAGCGCGGGGCGCTCGGCAGAGGGGAAGCGGCTGAGGTGGTGCGGGCGCTTTTTGTTTTCCCAAAAGCCCATGGCCGCGTCGATGACGGGGCCGAAGATGGCGTCGCCGATGGGGTAGATCAGCACCTTGAGCAGCTTGCGCCCGACCAGGCCGATGAGGCTGCGCGTGGTGGCCTGCTCGGCCAGCGCAGGTGGCGCCACGGCCACTTCCTTGGGGATGCGATAGCGCAGCGAGGGCCCGCCACCGCGCGTGGCCGCGGGCTGCACGTTCAGGTCGTCATCGAGCGGGAAGTGCCAGTGCATGGCGCCCGCCTCGTCGATGGACAGCACCACCTGAGCATGATCGGGGCCCGGGTCGGCGGCTTCGAGCTCGAAGGCATCGGCGCCATCGGGGCCGCGCATCGACGTGGCCGCCAGCGGCTGCGGCACGACGTTGACCTGCAGCTCTACCGTGGCGACCTCTTCCAGGCCGGCCTGGGCCAGGGCCGCATCGAGCGCGGGCGTGACGAGCTCTTCGCCACGCGTGCCGGGCTGGCGCGGGGGCAGCACGCGGGCCTGGCCCGTCAGGCCGGGCGCGCGCAGCGTGAGGTTGCCGCCGAGGGAGATGGCTTGGCTGCCGCCGTGCAGGGTGGTCATGGTTGGGGCTCCAGGGTGGGTGACGTCGATGAGGTGGATGAGGGGGCGCGGCGCAAGGTCAGGCCAGGGTGGCCATGAAAGACGTACGCCAGGCGCGTGAGGCTGTTGGGCTCGGTGTCGGCAAAGCGGGCGCGCATTTCGCGCAGCACCTCGGCCACGGGGCGTGGTGCGCGGGCCTCGTCTCCAAAGGCCTGTTCGTAAAAGCCCAGGGCGATGTCGCGGGCCAGCTGGTCTTCAACCGACCACAGCGGCCCCAGGAAGGCCCGAAAGCCCCCCTTGATGGCCATGCACGCGAAGCCCGCGGGCGAGCCCAGCAACTCGCTGCCCTTGCCCACCTGGCAGGCGTTCATGAACAGGAAGGGCGCCGAACGCTTGCCCAATGGCGATTGGCCAAAAAAGCTCGGACTCAGGCGCATGCCATCGGCCAGGATGATGGCCGCGTCCAGCGCGTGCTGTTGCAGCGCCTCGCCATGGCAGGCGAAGTGCACGGCCTCGGCGCCATGGCCCGGGTCAAGGTCGCCCAGCTGCGCGGTGAGCAACTTCTTGATCTGCGGGGCGTCGGCGGCCAGCTGCACCGCCTGGTAGCGCTGCACCAGCTGGGCGCCTTCTTCCGTGGCCTGCTGCAGCTTGCGCCAGCCCGAGCGCGCGGCGTAGTCGCCCACCACGGCGGCCATGTGCTGCACCTCGATGTGGGCGCGCGGTGGCAGCTCGCTGTGATCGATCGGCCAGCGGCCCAGGCTCACCTGGCAGCCCAGCAGCGGTGGTGCATCGGCGATGAGCTTGTCGGCGTCGTCGAGCAAGGCCAGCTCCCAGGGCACATGGGACTCGGCGGTGAGCAGCAGCACGTTGAGTGCACGTTGCTCGCCCGTCGCCTGCAAGGCGCTGTGCACCGTGCGCAGGGCCCGCCAGAGCTCCGGCGGCGCGGCGTCCCGGATGGTGCGCCCCAAGCCCATGACCATGAGCTCGGCCATGTCGAGCAAGGTGGCGTTCTGCACCTCGGTGATCACCTTGCCACCGAACTCTGCGCCACCGGTGCCCAGGTCGGAAGGCACCGCCTGATGCGGCAGGTCGGTGGTGTGCGGCGAGGTGAAGCGCCACACGAAGCGGCCCTGGCTGGCGTCGCCATCGGGTTTGTCGATGACGACGGTGAGGTCCACCGGGGGCAAGCCGGACTGCACGTTCACGGCGCTGGCCTGCGGGGCGGTGTCGGTCCACCGTTGGCCATGGCCTTGCACGCGCTCGGGCTCGGCCGCCTGCGGCTGGCTGCTCACCACGGCGATGCGGCGCAGCGCCATGCCGCACACCTGGCCCTCGAACAGGTAGAGCACGCGCAGGCTGCTCAGGCGAGTGGGTTCGTCGCTGGCCAGGCCGGGCGCCACCAGCTCGAACTGCACCGTGGCCTCGCCCGGGCGAGCGCGGTTGACCTGCAGCGTGGCTTGCAGGCCCTGGCCTGCCGGCGCCTCGAAGCCGTCGACGATGAGCTGCACAACCAGCTCGAAGGTTTGCACGTTGGCGGGCAGGTCGAGCACCACGGGGCCACCGATGACGCCGGCTTGCGCCTGCTCGGCCAAGCCCACGGTGACCGTGAAGGCCTGGCGGGTCTGGACGACGTCGGGGGCATCCAGGCGGGGGTGGGCGCTGAAAGGCTGAGTGGGCAACGTAGGCGGTGCGGCGGTTTCAGGCAGGGCCTCGGGCATCGCTTCGGGGGCCATCTCGGTGCCAAAACTCGGTGGCTCGGCACCGGCCATTTCCGGCATCGACACTTCGGGAAGCGCCATCTCCGGCGGCATCGCGTTCTGGTGCTGGGTGAAGGGGCTGCGCTCCTGATGCTGGATTTGCTGCTGCACCTGGCCAAACTGCGCCTGCCCTGTGTGAGGCCGACGGCTGGTCGAGGGTTGGCTGGTCGGCCGAGCCGCCAT
>NZ_DCXA01000125.1:0-10447 GCF_002328915.1 Aquabacterium sp. UBA2148 | reverse complement strand
GTCGGCCGAGCCGCCATCGCTGGCGACGTCATGGGAGCCTGAACAGGCCTGCCCTGGGCTGGGGACGGCGGCTGCACACCCACGAAGCGATCGCCGTCGAGCACCACCGCCTCGCGGTCCAGGGGCGCTTGCAGCGCACCGTCGTTGGCCGATCGAACGGGCGCCGACAGGAACTCATGCAGGTCCAGCACGCGCTTGAGCGTGGCCTGCGGGTCGGCCTGCTGCACCCGCTCGCGGGCCCAGGCCATCGGGAAGCTGTACCAGTAGACGGTCAGGCCCTCGACGCGGCGCACCGCCAGGATGTCGGCCTCGCTGGCCAGCAGGCGGGGCAGGGCGTCTTGTGCCAGCAAGGTGGCGGGCAGCAGCAGCGCGGGCAACACACGCGGCAGATCGGTCAGGTCCCAATCTTGGTCCTGGTCCTGCTGTGGTGTGGCCATCGTGACTCCCGTGTTGTGCCTGCGGCTGAACGCCGAGGGGCAGCATGCCACGGGCGGATGGCCACGTCCGCCTTCGGTGTCGCCAGCTTGACCGCGATCGACGGCGTCCCCCAAAGCTTAGGGGGAGGCAACAGCCGGCAGATCAACTGGCCAGCTTCACGTCCATCGTGATCTGGGCCGTGAAGACCTTCTTGCCTTCGGTGTCGAACACCTCGACGGGGACGATCTTGTCGCCAGCCGTCGACCAATCAACGCCCGAGCCGTCGGCCACCGCCGTCAGGTCGGTCTTGGCTTTCGCGAGGTAGGCCACCGTCATGCCCTTGGGGATCCAGCGGGCACCCGCCGGAACGGAAACATCGGTCAGGGTGCCCCCCACCAGCTCGGCGGCGTTGCACATGGCGATGGCGTGCACGGTGCCCAGGTGGTTGGTGATTTCCTTGCGGAAGGGCACCTTGGCTTCGGCGCGGCCCGGGCGCAGGTCGATGAGCTGTGGCTCGATGGTGCTGAAGTACGGCGCCATCTGGCAAACCATCTTGCTGAACTGCTCTGCACCGACGGTGTTGAACATTTGAAGGGCTGGGCTCACGGCATGTCTCCTTTGTTGACAGAATAAAGTTCTGTTACGGAACTGTATTCGGCAATAGAATGCCGTGTCAACCGCCTTGTCAGGACACCCTGAGACGGAGATCGCTTGTCCACCCAGTCCGTTCTCGAGCGTTGCCACCCCGGGCGACGCGCCGCACTCAAACGCGAAATCCTGGCGCGCTCCCTGGCCTGCTTCAACGACCAGGGCATCGAAGCGACCACCATCGAGGTGATCAAGGCTGCATGCGGGACCAGCGTCGGCGCGATCTACCACCACTTCGGCAACAAGGATGGGCTCATCGCGGCGCTGTTTTTCTGCGCGCTCGACGACCAGGCCCAGCTCCTGAACACGCGCCTGTCGCAGGCACACGATCTGCGCGGCGGCGTGCACGCGATGGTGTTCAGCTACCTGGACTGGGTCACGGCCGAGCCGGAACTGGCGCGCTTGCTGTTCCAGGCGAGGTCCTTCGTCGCCAAAGGCCCGCACGCCCAGGTGCTGGTCGAGCGCAACCGGGCGCGCAACCAGGCCTTGCTGGCCTGGTTCTCTCAGGTTGAAGACGGCGCCAAGCTGGCCAAGTGCTCGCCGGACTTGTTGCCCTCGCTCATCGTCGGCCAGTCAGAAAACTACTGCAGGGCCTGGTTGTCGGGGCGGGTTCGGGCGACACCCCAGGCTCACCGCCACGCTTTGGCAGAGGCCGCCTGGGGATCGATCACGGCGGTGGCGGCCTCGGCGGGGTGAGGTCCTGAGGACCAGCAGGCAGGCTTGCGACCGGTGCCGCACGGCAGCCGCCCAGCTCAAGCGCATCAGGCCAGATGACCGATGTCGCTGGCACCAGGCGCATCCCAGCCACGTCCTGCCCAAACAAATTGCCCGGAGGGTAACTCTTCGACAGATCGCTGCGCAAAGGCCCTCCTCGCCACCCACGGCGCAAAGTTCTGCTCGATCACACTGATTCGGTCAAACAGTGAAGGCTGTTGGCGAATCCAGGCCGCACATTGCTGAATGCGGCTTCGCAGCGTTCCCGTCACCACCTTGAGGTGATCGGCCAATTCGTCCATGTCCCACGTGAATCGCTCCAGCAAGATCAAATAGGCTGCCGCCTGTGAATAGCTGTGTTGGATCACGGCCATGCGCGCCCCACTCTCTTGTTCCAGCTCATGCGCCACGGCTGGGTCAAACGCCTCAGGCGCGATCAGAAACCGCGAAAGAGCCTCCACGGCTGCCCCAGCGTCTTCATGGTCCCAATCCTTGTCCAGGCGGACGGCGTACCGGGTCTGCTTGTCTGCAAAACGAACGAGTTCGTTGAACAACCAGGCCAGCACGATTTCCTGGTCATGCGCGTTGCCAAAATCGACATCGAACCCACGCTTTCGACCGATCCGCTCAGCCATCAGCCAAGCCTCGCCCATCACATCGCCCTCGGTGTATTCACCACACGTTCTGGACGCGATGCGCCTCAAATTGGCTCGCTTCGATTGCACGAATGCCGAGAATGCATCTGCGGGTTTTGCCAATCTCCACCTCCCGATGGTTGACGGGCGCAATAGACGCCACAAACAAGTGGATGTCAAGCCGTGGCGCTTGCATTTAACATCCCCTTTCAAAAACCCAAATCAGCGGACCACCATGGGAGGCACCGTGTCTGCGCCGACTGTCTTTTTTCAAGGCCCGCGCGAGCACTTCTTCAAGCCACTGAGCTGGCAGGATCGAGAGGCTTGCGCCGCCGTTTTGCGCCAGTTGCATGAACGCGTTCATGGCCCGGACGCCGACTACGCCGAAGCCCTGACACGTGAGCTTGTGCTTGAGATCATCCAGCAGGTGATTGCCCAACCGGCGTATCGCACCGGTGCGTTGTCGCAGAGCGTTGCCGCTTCGGGCATCGTCCAACCCCAGGCGGAACGCGATTACGCCCTGAATCTGCTGCGCGTCCTCAAGGAACACGGCTGGCTGGAAGATCACAAAGACCCGATCAACCTGCAGCCCACGCTCAAGCTGACGCGTGCCGGCAAGGCGTTCTCCGAAGCCTTTGCAGAGCTGGACAACGCCCGGCACAAGACCCGCCAGCGCAACATGCGTTCAGCGCGCAAGGCCTTGCAGGCCTTCCTCGAAAACCGGGACGAAGACGAGTTGCTGGATGCCTATGACTTTGCCAGCCACGTGGTGCAGGACCTGCAGGAGGACATCGAATACTTCCGCCTGTTGATGCAGACCCTCACCCGGGAAGCCTTGACGCAAAAGCTGGCCTGGGACGAATTCAACGACTTCCTGGAGCGGCGATTTGGCAAGGAGCTGTCGTCTCGACTGGTGGCCGATTCCGTAGATCGCCACCGCAGCCAGATCATCGAGTTGCTGGACATGGTTCGCAGCTGGCCTGAGCCCCAGCGCCAGGCTGTGGACGGTGCCCTGCGTCAGCGGGCCACGTGGCTGGAGGGCGTGCTCGAAGGCCGCAGCGCCACCATCTGGCTTTGCAAACGCATCGAAGACCTGATCGACACCGCCTGCCAGGTCAAGCTGCCGATGCTGCGCAGCGAGATGCACAACTATGTGCGGCGCTTCACCAGCTTGTTGCGCCAGGCACTGTCTCTGGACTACGGTGCCGAGTCACCTATGGGGCGCACGCTGGCCGGCATCAAGACCAGCACAACCGTTGAACGTGACGCGTGGCTGAATGCACTGGCGCAGCGCCTTTCAACCACCGAGATCCGCTTGCCCACCAGCGGCCTGCGCTGGACTCAACGTGATCGACAAGAGCTTGATGGCTCTGACATCGACTGGCACATCTTGCCCCACAGCCGACTGGAGGCGGCCATGCGGCGCGCCGAGGCAGAGGCCTTCGTCATCAGCGAAGATTTCTTGCTGGCGCAGTTGCAAGACTTGGTCAAGGGCTGTGAGATGAATGGCTCGTTGCGTCTGTCAGACCTGTCCATGGGTGATGCGCCAGACGCCCTGAGAGCACTGCACGCCGTGGGTGCCGTGCGATCGGCACAAGGCAAAGCTCATTGGACAGCGCACAAACTGCCCGTCAAATTTGAAACGCCCGTTTTCGTGGCCGATGACTTCGAGTTGAGACGCCGAGAACCATGAGCTTGCCAACTTCTTTTCATGCCTTGCTGGACGCTCGCCTGACCGAACGCACCAGCGGGGCCGTTTCACGCAAACGCTTCGCAGAGCTGTGCAACCGCCTGATGGCCAGCGGCATCATCTGGCGCGAATACTCGCGGCCTGAGCAAGCGTTGTATGACGACGCCTCCATGGTAGAAGAATTGTTGCGTGAGTGGTTCGACGTGCTCGGCTTTGCCCTCACCCACGATGTCGATGCCAACCTCTTTCGCCTGTACCCACCGGGCGATGACCAGGAGGATGAAGACGGCGTCAAGCGCTTGCGGGCCCGGCTGTCGCGCGATGTCGTGGCCGCCGCACTGGGCTTGCGTTTTCTCTACACCGAAGCCCTCACCGGCAAACGCGAGCTGGTCAACCAGGAGCTCGCCATCAGCCTGGAAGAGCTCTCGCAGACGCTGGTGTCGCTGATGGGCATGACCTTGCCATCGTCCATGGCCGAGCGCGGCCAACTTTTGCGCGAACTGCGCAAGCTGCGACTGATCCGCTTCAAGGACGCGGACGGCCTGGGTCAGATGGACACCCTGGCCAGCGTGTTGCGCCCCGTTCTGTCCTTCGTGAGCGACGAAGCCCTGCAAGACGTGTTGCGAATGATGCAGGAGCGCCAAGCTGCCGCACAAAAAGCGGAAGGAGCCGCCTGACATGCGCATGTCTCGGCTGATCACCCTGAACTGGGGCACCATCGACCACCGCGACTGGCCTTTGGCCGATGCCACCTTGCTGACCGGCGAATCAGGCTCCGGCAAGTCCACCCTGCTCGATGCCATGCAAGCCGTGCTCACGGCCGCACGCCAGGGCGTCTTCCATTTCAACGCAGGCCAGAACGAATCCACACAGAGCCGCCGTGGTGGCAAAGAGCCACGCACGCTGGCGGCCTACGCCCTGGGGCAATGCGGTGGCGATGTGTTCTTGCGCACGCGCTGCACCAGCTACGTGGGCCTGGTGTTCGAGCCTTCCGAGGGCGAGTCGGCACAGGGCTTCACGGCGCTGCTGGGCATGGATGCCCACGTCGATGCAGCTCGAGCCGATGGCGGCCGCCCCATGTTCTACCTGGTGCGTGCCGCCGTCTCCATCGAGCACCTGCTTGCCACGGCCAACAGCGCTTCGGCGCCACGCCCCTTGGGCCTCAAGGAGGTGCTGCCCCAGTTGCAACTTCGCCTGGGACTGACACCCGATCAGATCAGCCGGTACGAGGGCAAGGACAGCTACCTGCAGCACCTCTATGGCTTTTTGATGGGCAAAAAATTCGTGCCGGAAGCCGACGCCACACGCTGCGCACGGGCCATCGTCAAGGCCATGGCCTACCGCGAAATCGGCAACGTCAACGACCTCGTGCGTGACGAGATCCTTGACGAAAAGGACTTCTCGCAAGAGGTGGGCAAGCTGCGCCAGTTGATGCAAGAGATCGCTCGCCTCAAGGCAGATGCCGAGCGCCTCAAACTCAACATCGATCGCCTGAAGCTGGTCGATGACGCAGCCTCGGACGTCATCGCTTTGCTGCGCAAGCACGTCATCGCGCTCAACGCCCATGCGCTGCGCCTGCAACGCGAGTGCACAGCAGAACGGCTGAGCGTTTTCAACCACCAACAGCGCCTGCTCAAGCAAGCTGGCGAATCCCAGGGCCGGCTGGATGCCATCGGCTTGCAGCGCCAGCGGCTGGACAGCGAACTGGCCGAGGTGCAGGGCGAGTTGAACCTCAGCACGGTCAATCAGGCCAAACAAGCACTGGACGCCCGTGCGGCCCACCTGGCCCAGCAGTTCCACAAAGAGTGGTCCCGGGTGCAGCAAGCGGCCCGACAGATGGACGAGGTGCTGACCCACGTCACGCAACTGCTGGCGCTGGATGTGTCGGCTTTGCCCGATCTGCGCGAAGCAGTGACCAGGCTGCATCCCGCAGCCCAGCAGGCCCACAAGCTCTGGGCGCCTGCACGCGGCCCCTTGACGAGTGCCGCACGCCTGGATGACGAGCTGGCCGCCTTTGAGCTGGAGCCCCTGGACCAGGCTCTCAAGGCCCTGGCGTCGGTGCTTTCGGGGGCCGACGCATCGGTGATGAACGCGCTGATCAATGCGCGCAGCCAACTGCTGCAACAGCAACGCTTGCTCAAGGATGAGCAGGACGCCTTGCGTGCGGAGCACAAGCTGCTGCTCAGCGGCCGCTCGCCTGCGCCCACCGACGTCCAGCAGGCTCTGACCCTGCTGGACGACGAACTGCCCCAGGCGCGGGCCAAGATGCTGGCCGCACTGATCGAACCCAAGCCCGGCAGCACCTGGCAATCCTCCATCGAGGGCTACATGGGCCGTGACCGCTTCGCCATCATCGTCGAACCTGAGCACGAAGAAGACGCCATCAAGTTGATCAAGCATCACTTTGCCCGCCGCTCGCCCAAGATCGTGCAAGGCAGCAAGGCCATCGACGACACGCGAGACGCCAGCCTGCCTCCGCAAGCCATCCTTCATGAGCTGGTCTGCCAGCACCCCGTGGCCAACGCCTACCTGCTGGCACTGTACCGCCGTGTGGTCAAGGTTGGCACCGAAGCCGAGTTGCGCAAGACGCCTCAAGGCCTGATGCAGCAGGGATTGGGCAGCCGTGCCTACGGCATGTTTGCCTGCCTGGCCAGCGAGCATGAACTGACCTTCGGCCTGGCAAGCCGCCAAAAGCGCCTGGCCTGGGTCAGCCGGCGGCTGGATGCGCTGGTCCCCGAACTGACCCAGTTGACCAACCTCGACCGATCCTTGCGCATGGTCATGGGTTGGTTCCAACGCCTGGGTGCTGACTCGCTGAGCCAGGCGCTGGGCGAAGCGCTGTCCACACGCCTGCTGCACGTTGAAGTGGTGCTCGACTTGAGCCGCCTGGACACCTCCAGCATCGATGGGCTGACGGCGCGCAAAGCAGGCCTGCAAGAGGCCCTGGAGGACTGCGCCAAGCAATGGGACGATGAACAAAGAAAAGTCGGCGTTCAAGACAAGGATCTCGCGCAGGCCACCAAGCGACTGGCTGACCTGGACGCTCGCCGGCCCACGCTCGACCAGGAAGTCACCAACGCTAGCGTCTGGTTCAGCCGGTTTGCCGCTGTGGCTTCAGGCATTACCTCCGAAGTGCAGTTGCAGACAGAAGCCCAGGAACTCGGCGACACAGACGAGCCCACCACCAGCACCCTGTCCAACTGGGTGAACAACACCGCCGACAACCTGCCCGACCGGCTCAAAACGCTGCGCAACCACATCGGCACCTACCTGGCGGGTGCGCGCACCGATGACGAACGCTTCACCTGGAACGAACCACCCCGCGTGGTGGACCAGATGGAAGCCGTGCTGCAATCGGTGCAAGGTGTGCAACACACGGCCCGCGATCAGGTCCGGCGGCAAGACAGCATCGGCCTGGCCGACAACGTCGCACGGTTGGAGAAAGCCGAGGCCAGCTTCAACCACGTCTTCACCAGCGACTTCTGCTTCCAGGTGCGACGCGATGTCAAGGATGGCTCAGCCACCTTGCGCAAACTCAGCAGCGAACTCAAGGCCATCCAGTTCGGCGTGGACACCTACGACGTGGTGCAAGACTGGGTGCCCCGCTTCAAGGCCTTCTACGACTTCTTTGAAGCCCTCGACACCGTGGTGGACCAGCTTGACAAGGACAAGGGTGCCATCTTCGATGCCCCCCAGCTGTCCGAAGCCCACCGCGCCACCGCACAGGAAATCAAACGCCTGCTGTTGTCGCAAGACCAGATCGCCGCCGAACGCGCACTCAAAGAGCTGGCCGACTACCGCAACTACCGCCGCTACGACATCCACCGCATCGTGGGTGGTCACGCCACGCCGCTGTCCACCTGGGGCACGGGCTCTGGCGGCGAGCTGGAAACGCCGTTCTACGTGATCCGCGCGGCCGTGCTGGCCCACGCGCTCGGGCACTTCGGCAGGGACACCAATGCACCCGCGCTGCGCGTGATGCTGTCCGACGAGGCCTTCTCCAAGATGGACGAAAGCCGCTCTCGTGCGGTGCTGCGCTTCCTCTCCCAGAACATGGGGCTGCAGTTGATCGTGGCGATGCCCACGTCCAAGTCAGGCGCCATCAAGCCCGAGTTCGACAAGGAGTACACCTTCTCGAAGCTGGAGGCCCAGGCCAACGGCCAGACGGTGTACCTCAGCGAAGTGCAGGAAAAGGACTTCAAGCGGCACGCCATGGCACAACTGTGGGCCGATCACGCCCAGGCCGCACGCGACCAGGCCAGGCAAGCCTTTGAGGCAAAGCCATGACCACGCCTGCGCCTGCCCCCCTGTTGATCAGGCTGGCCCACGCGCTGCTTGACAGGGCCGATCGCAGCCAAGGCCTGCGCGCTGTGACCTTGAAGCTCGATGCCAAGGTGCTGCCAGAGCTGCACGCCACTCAGACACCCGATGACCTGGCCCGCATCACCGCGCTGTTGCAGTCGCTGGTGCAAACGGGCTGGGTCACGCTGCGAACCAAGAAGCCCCGGGCCTTTCAGACACTGGCCGATCAAGACCCCACGCTGGTGCTGCACGATGCGCTCGCCCTGGCTTCGTGGTCAGGGCATCAACCCGTGGGGCCCAAGTGGAGCCGAGAGTTGGTTGCGCAACTTGGCGCGCCAGGTGTGCTGGAGGTGCCGGATGCGCCCGCCTTGCTGGACTACCTGCAGCGCAACCCCTTGCCATGGTTTGCCGGCATGCCCGCTGGCGAGGTGGCTCAGGTGCTCAACGCTCTGGCCACGGCCTGCGCAGCCACACCGGGCCGGCCCACGCTGTTCCTGCGCGAGCTGTCTGCAAGGCATTTCAAAGGCCACAGCAAAGTGCTCGACAAGCGCGAAGAATGCATGCGCTTGCTGGGTGCAGAGGCAGACCAGTTCCCTGAAGGGCCCGTCCAGTTGCTGATCTGCTTGCCTGAAGCAGGCACGGAAGTTGGACCGCAAGGCTTCGACGAGATCTTGTTCATCGAGAACCTCGTCACCTTTGAACGCATGGCCCTGCAGCGCCAGCCCGCATGGGCTCACTGCGCGCTGGTGTTCGCATCAGGTTTCAAAGGCGCGGCCCGCCGCTTGCGTCATCCCCGGGGCGCATCGTTGTACTGGCGGGGCCCAGCCCCTGCTGCTGCCCAGGCCTTCACCCAATGGCTGCATGGCCCAGCACACGCTGATTTGCCGGTGAGCTTCTACGGCGACCTGGATTTCGCCGGCCTGCAGATCCTGGCCCAGCTGCGCCAGACCTTTGTCCATTGCGTGGCCTGGCGCCCAGGCTACGGCGCCTTGGCCACCGCCATGCAAGCCGGGCAGGGGCACCCGCCTGAACGCGCTGGCAAGCAGGCACAAACAGACCCTGGGCACACCGGTTGCCCCGATGCGGATCAGGTGCTGCTGCCCTTGCTGCGAGAATCCGGCCTGTGCATTGATCAGGAAAGCTGGCCTGCTGACATGGGCCTGGCCACTGTGGAGCCCACCCATGAACATCGACATTGACAACCTCAGCCATGACCAACTGGTCGATCTGAACAACCGGGTGGTGGCCCGCCTCAGGTTCCTGGAGCAGATGCGCGCCCACTCAGCCATGCTTGATTTCAGCATTGGCGAACAGGTGAGCTTTCATCCACCCGGGCATCCGGTGTTGATGGGTGTGATCACCAAGTACAACCAGAAGACGGTGACGGTGATCGCCAGCAACGGTCAGCAGTGGAAGGTGTCACCGTCGCATTTGCAGAAGGTGGCGGCTGCAAGCCAATCGGCGAAAAAGCCAAGCGACAACAAGCCTGCCAAGGTCATTTTGATGCCCAAGGGGTGAAGGCCGCTGACAAGACTCACAAGACGCGCAGGCAAGCCCGCCAGATTCGAGGATGTTGTTGCTTGAGGCTGGCGAAAGGTTCCTGTCTCTGTCCTGACCAATGGAAACACCATGGCAACAAGCCATGGTCATCGCTTTCACACAGTCGAGTGATCAACTGCTCGCCGTCCACCTCAGGCGAGGCCAAGGCCTTTTCGACAACCTCCACCAACCGTTTGTAGGTTCGGCGATATCCAGCCTCCAAAGCCCCGCGGCGGGCAAGCTTCAACACCGTTGCGGTCGCTTGGCCTTTCGCGCTGTATCGATCAGCCTCGACATCGTATCGAGCCACCATGTTCCCTGTATCAGGGTCGAACTCGAGATGCTGCCAAGGGTCTTCCAGGCTGGGATCAATCAACAAAGGTCGGCCGTTGGCCGCTACGGGAAACTGGCTGCCTTTGATGCGACCACATTCGCTGCAGCAAAGCAGCCAGTTCTTCCACTGAAAGGCAAGTTTCGGGGTATGCGTCCGGTGAAGGCATCT